>JANYCP010000130.1 GCA_025360265.1 Gemmatimonadota bacterium | reverse complement strand
TCGGCGAAGGCGCTGCTTTCACGTCCATTCCGGGCATGTTCCCCATTCCGCCGAGCGCCTTGTCGAGATTCGACTCGGCGTCGACGAGGAACGTGCCGGAGGCGACCACCACTTCGCCCGGCTTGAGGCCGCTCAGGATCTGCATTCGCTCATCTGTTGCTTCGCCGGTCACAACGTCGCGAGCGACGAATCGGCCGTCGGTATCACGAACGAAGACGATGCTTCGCTCACCCGTCGTGAGAACGGCGGACCGCGGGACGGTCAGTGTCGCGTTGCTTGCCGATACGAAACGGATTGTCGCGTACATGCCGGGTTTCAGCACCAACCCCGGGTTTGCCAATTCGACCCTGACGTGGGCGGTCCGGGTTTCAGCGTCGAGGGTAGGGTAGACGAACGAGATGCGGCCTCGGCGGGCGGTGCCCGGAAGCGCGGGGAACTCCGCCGTCACATCCTGGCCGATGTGCACCGCGGCTAGGTCCGCTCCAAACACCTCCCCGTCCAGCCAGACGCGGTCGAGGTCGGCGATCCGGTACAACGCCTCACCTGCCATGACACGCTGCCCTTGCAGGACGTTCTTCTCGATAACGACACCGCTGACCTGCGATAACATCGGCACAGTCCGGTGCGACGTGCCGTCCCGGAGAATGGCGTCGATTTCCGATTGTGGGACATCCCATTGCTGGATGCGGCGAAGCGCGGCGGCGTACAGCGCCTCGGTATTGGCCCGCGTAGTTGCTGTACCGTCGGCTACATCGGACTCAAGCTGTCTGGCAAGCAATAGCTCCTGCTGCGCGGTGACGAGCATCGGCGAGTAAAGGGAAAACAACCGGTCCCCTTTGTGTACCGCTTCTCCTGGCGCACTCACATCGAGTCGCTCCACCCACCCGTCGACCTTGAGGGCGATTGCTGTCACCCGTGTTTCATCGTAGGTCACTTGCGCAACCGTGCGGATTTCCCGTCGCAACGGCAGAACCTGAGCTGTCGCGAATGTCACGCCGATTCGCTCCTGATCGCCGTTCGACAGATGTACCGACCGGGGCATTTGTACTCCCGGGCCCATTTGCATCGTGTCGGGGGCGGCGGTGGCATTGGCGGGCGGCGGTTGCCGCGTGAAGTGCGACACAACGCCGATCGTCAACCCAATCGCGACGATGGCAGTGACGATCCAGACGATGCGCGCACCCGTGGTGCGCGGCTGTGTTCCGAATGACGTGGTGTTCATTGGGTCCCTCCCTTCACGAATTGACCGACGGGCGGATTTCCTGGGATCAGAGGACTGCCCGTCAGCATCTCCAACTGAGCGTACGCAGTGCCAGTCTGCGCATCGAGCGATTGCAGTTTTTCTCGGTAGCCATTTACGACCATCAGGGCGTCGAGCATCGTCATGAAGTCCACCGTTCCAGCCTGATAGGCGTCACGGGCCGATTGCGCGGTCGCCTGAGCTTGGGGAAGGATCGAAGCGGTATAGAGTGACCGAAGCCGGGAAATGCCGCTGATCTGCGCCACCAGCTCCGCGATCTTTCCGCGAGTCTCCGCGCGCACGACGGCGAGGTCGGCATCGGCCATTTCGCGCATTGCGGTGGCTTCAGATCGCATCTGGAGCTGGCGACTCTTGGCCCAGATTGGCACGGTGCCGCCGAGCATCAGGCTTACCATGCGGTCAGTGCTGCCGTCGGGCATTCCGCGCTGGCCGTATATGATCCCGACTTCCAGGTCTGGCCAGATCTCGCGCCGCGCAAGGCGTTCAGACGCAGCGGCGGCCTCCACGTCGGCGGCGGCCGAACGAATCATCCCGCGAGAGGCCAGGGCGCGATCTACCAGTGTATCGACGGACGGCGTGAGATTGGGCAGATCAGGGAGGATGGTCGCACCAACGGAATCGGTAGCGCTCCGGTTGAGCAAGGCATTGAGGCGGGCCGCCATGGAGGCCCGCATTCTGATCATTTCTTCGGCTTCGCCGGTCATTCGGTTCGTTTCGAGCTGGGCGCGCAGGACGTCGGCCTGTCGAGCGTCGCCAACGGCGTACATCTGGGTGACCGATGCGCTGATTCGCCGAAGGAGTTGCAGCGTTTCACCGGTGATAGCGAGCGTGGCATCGAGCCGATGCAGTTCGAAGAACACCATTGCGGCGTCGGCCCGTCGCGCCCAGACCGCTTCACTCACGCCCGCTTGCGCGGAATTCGCCCGCGCCTCGGCTGCCTGACCGGCAACGGCGAGCTTGCCAGCCAGGGGAATCATCTGGGTCAGTTGGACCTGATTCATTCCGAGCGGGTCGTTAAGGCCGAGCCCAGGGAGATTCCGGTTCATCAACTGGAGTTGGACCGTCGGATCTGGGAGCCGACTTGCGCCAGGTACTCGGGCGCGGGCAGCGCGGGCCGCCGCCTCGGCCGAGCGAATCGACGGACTTTCGCTGTCGATCGCTTGGTAGATCATGCCGAGCGTGATAGGCCGTGATGGCTGCTGCGCCGACATCGCTCTGATGGGCGACGCTATCGCGACTGTTAGTGCAGCCGCTCGTAAGAACCGAATTCGCATTTTCGACCTCGTCACGACGGACAAAGCGTCCGCCAGCCAACGTTCAGTCCTGGCGCTTGCGCGTCAGGTCAGGAACACCGTTGTGATGAGGTCAGGCGTTAGGTGGGGGTACTGGCGGTGCGGTGGGTTCAGACGTGTGCAACGACACGGAGGCGATTGCGATAGGAGCCGCCGCGGTTCCGGTCGGACGAAACGACCGGACGAGGGTCGGGAGCGACATACCAGAATTCACGGCGCAAACCGGGGCGCCTTGGCACTCACAGCCCGGCGCCGAAGGATTGCCGGGCATTTCGTGGTGGGAGCGCTCGTTGTGGGCTGGGGCGGCATGCGAGCCACGAGTCATCTCGCACGGCGTGTGGTTCGATGACTGCATCGCGCACGCTGTCGCCACGGCCACCGGCCGGAGTTGGATCAGCAACAGCACTGTGGCGAGAAATCGCACCATGCACGTACCCTACCCGGAAGGACCGCGCGTTGCAACAGTATGAACACTGATTCACGAAGCCTTCACAGCGGCCTGAAAGTTCTCGGGGACATGTTCGGGGACTCTCAGGTCGCTTCTTGGCATCGTCGGGCTCGATGGGCTCCGCAAACCGGCATTCTGAGGCGGCCAGGCGGGGATTCGTGTATTTTCAACCGGCTACGCAGGCATCTCCCCGATTGTGCCCGTACATGGAGCTTTCCAATGATTCGATCATCCCTTGTCGCTGCGCTCGCATTTGGTGCCGCCCCGTTGCTCAACGCGCAGGAAAAGCCTACTCCTGCAGTGCAGCAGGCCATCTCGGCAACTTGGAAGCTGGACGCGGCACACAGTGACGTCATTCCTGACAATCCCCTTCAAGGTGCCCGCGGCTTGGGCGCAGTGAGCGGTGGCAATCCGAGTCGCGCGGCAAGTGGCGGCGGCGGTGGTGGTCGGGGCAGCGGCGGAGGCGGTGGGGGTGGTGGCGGCGGTGGGGGTGGTGGCGGCGGTGGGGGTGCGGCCGGTGGTGGTGCCGCGGGCAGTGGTGGTGGATTCGGCAGTGCAGGCGGGAATCCCAACTTGAAGCTGGTGATGGCCGAGGTGAACCCGGGCCTCGGAATCGTGATCGCTGCCAACGATTCGGTCGTCGCTGCCGCGACGGCAAACATGCTCAAGGCGAACCCGAACTCGGTGTCCAACTGGAAGACCGATGGCAAGAAGCATCAGGATGCCCAGATGGACGGCACGATCATCGAATCAGAGTCGGGTTGGAAAGATGGCGTGTTGACGATCGCGTTCGGCGTCGTCGGAGTTGGCACGTTCACCCGCGAGTTCAAGCCGAGCAAGGACGGCAAGACGCTCGAGCTCAAGGAGACGATTCTCGTGGGCAGGCAGAAGGCCGAATACAAGCTCACGTTCAATCGCTGATTCGCAATTCATGACCAATGATCTGCTGCCACACTTCGCCGGGGGAACTTTTCACCCGGCGCAGGCCGATGGCGCTCGGCCGCGACTGAACCCATCGGATCCCACTGACGTG
>JANYCP010000092.1 GCA_025360265.1 Gemmatimonadota bacterium | reverse complement strand
ACTACGCGTCGCTCTTCGCGCTGCGACGCAAGGAACCCGACACACCGCGGCCGTACCGGGCCTGGGGCTACCCCGTTGTTCCGGGCGTTGCGTTCGCGATCGCGGCGTTGCTGCTCGTCGCCATGACACTGGGTGACCGCGTTGGCGCGCTGATTACGGCAGGGATGATGCTGGTGTGCTGGCCGGCAGCCAAACTGGTGCGGAGGATGCGGCGGGTCTAGCCAATCGCACTCCGCACCGCTGCCAAATGCGCATCGCTCAACTGTCCAGCATCAAAGAGCGACACTCCCGCCGCACCGGCATTCCGCACCACCTCGATCGCTTGCACCAGCGCGTCCGGCGGTAGATCCGGCAGATGGAGCCCAGCGTACAGCAGTTCCGATTTCGGAATCAGCGCGAGCCCTTCGCGCACCGCCGCACCAATCCACGGAATGTCCTGATTGTGGAACTTGTGATACGTCATCGGGAAGACCGCATCAAGGGGCCACTTCTCCCAGGCCTGGCGCACCTGCATCCGGGCCAGCGTCGGCGTGGGGAACACAGCCGCTGAGATCTGGCAGTTGTGCGACCGCGCCGCCTGCGAAAGGGTGGTCACCATTTCCACGATTGAATTCCACCGGAATTCTCGCCACGCTACGTCAGCCGTCGGATCAGGCACGGTTAGCGGATCATAGCCGCTCTGTGCCTTGAACTTGTCGCGACAGACCGTGCAGTAGCAGTAGTCATACTCCGGCATTTCATGGTCCTGCACCAGATGGTATTGCGGCCAGAGCCCGATCGGCAAGATCACGTCGGGATGCCGGATGTAATCGAGATGCACGGCATCGACGTTGGGAGTCTCGGCAATCTCCTTCACGATGCCGCGCAGGTATTCCCGCACTTCGGGGCGGCTGGGACAAAGCCACTGGTAGTAGCCGACGTACGGCGGCTTGGCGAGCGATGAGTCGCCGTTGCGGTTGACGTTGAACCATTCCGGGTGATTCACCTTGACCCAGACATCACCGCTCCGGTTCATGACCCAGGTCCACGCGTGAAAGATCAGATCTTCGGCGTGTGCCGCCGCTGCGATCATTGCCATGTTGCCACCGCCAACCAGCACGCCGGTGATACCGCCCGCCCGAATCCGCGCGAACTTCGCGCGCCACACCGATTCGGTGTCGACGTTGTTGCCGTGGACCCAGGTCCATGCCCGAAACGGCGCTCGCAAATCAATGCGCGGCATCAACAGGCTACTTGCCGCACTTGCGCCGAGAATCTCCAGGGCGGTGCGACGCTTCATGGCCTCGCCTTCTGGCCGAACTGCACCATTCCCCAGTACGCCGGGACATGCATGTTGATCACGCCTTGCGGGCTCCAGACCCAGTTGTCTTCCGGCAGCGCACGCCCGGTGCGATCCCGACGCTTGGCGTACACACCACCCGTTGTGTCGACCTGCCATTCAACACGCGAGAAGTTGACCCGCCAGCGATCGCCGTCGTGCGGAGGCACTACATTGCGCCCCGAATCGGCGAAGGCGTCCCATGGAATCGCCATCTCCACTTTCCAGCCTCGATCACGATCACCGACGTGGTTGATCGTGCCGTCGAGTGACACCGCGGCCCTGAGTCCGGCAATGTTCCACTCGTTCACGGCGTGGCCGCCTTCACTGTACGGCTTCGGCAGGAAGAGATCCCAAACGGTTCCGAACTGATTGATCTCCACTTCATAGTAGCGATGAGAACTTCCGGTCGGATCGATGAACAACTCGAAGTCGTTGTCCCTGAAGATCACCGAATCGCGAATCCGCACGGTCGCCCAAAGCTCGGTTTCTTCCATCTCGGCGGCGACATACCAGTACTTGTCGTCCCACAGCATCCGGACCCGCGTCCTGAAACGTGGCGTCGGGCGCTTCGATCCCTCGATATCGATGAAATCCTCACTCCACGGCGCAATCGCCCATGCTTTTTCATCGATTCGGCCATCGACCGTAATTGGCACTGGCGTGCGTGCGGCGATATATCGGAGCGCACCTGGACCGCCAACCGGCACCACGCTTGGCACGGCGCGCGGGGCCGAGCATCCGGCCAGCAACGTCAACAGAAGTGCGCGCAAGAGGGTCGGTGAGCGGACCAGAACACGGCTCCGGGCGGGGGGACTCATAAGGTACGGCCATCCCGCTGCTTTCGGGACTCGCTGGTAGGGCGCATATTTCAAGGATCGCACCGACAATGCGTTCCCTGCCAAACTTGGCCACCAGCCGAGCCGCATCAGCCAACTGGAGTGACCGGTGAAACAGATCTCGCCCCTCTTCGCGCTACTCGTGGTCGCGACGTCGGCCAGCGCCCAGCAGTCCATCGTTGACACCACGCTCTGGAAGGGGCTCGACTGGCGCCTGCTCGGACCGGCACACACTGGCCGGATGGTTTCGGTCGTGGGTTCACCCCAGCGTCCCGACGAGTACTACGTCGCCACGACAGGTGGTGGTGTCTGGAAGACCGCGGACGGCGGCAAGACATGGAATCCGATGTCCGACAATTATTTCGGCGGCACTGTCGGCGCCGTCGCACTCTTCAAGGGGAATCCCGACATCGTCTGGGCCGGCGGAGGCGAGACGCCAATTCGCGGCAACGTGTCGCATGGTGACGGCGTGTGGAAGTCGATGGATGCCGGCAAGACCTGGAGCTACATGGGGCTGGGGGCCACGCAATACATCGGGCGCATCATCACCCACCCCACCGATCCGAACATCGTCTACGCCGCGGCCCTTGGCCATGTGTTCGGACCAAATCCGGAGCGCGGCATCTACCGCACGAAGGATGGCGGCAAGACGTGGGAAAAGGTCCTTTTCAAGAATGACTCGACTGGTGCTGCCGACCTGGCGATGGATCCGACGAACCCGAACATACTCTACGCCGGCTTCTGGCAGGCTGGGCGCAAGCCGTGGCTGCTTGTAAGCGGTGGTGCCGGCAGCGGGATGTGGAAGACGACTGACGGCGGCGATCACTGGACCGAGATCACTCGTGCGCCGGGACTGCCGTCGGGAATCTGGGGAAACATCGGTATTGCAGTATCTCCCGCGAATCCGCGCCGCGTCTGGGCGCTGATCGAGGCGGATTCCGGCGGTGTGTACCGCTCCGATGACGCCGGCGCCACATGGCACTTCATGAACAACGATCGCAACCTGCGCCAGCGCGCCTGGTATTTCTCGCGCCTCACCGCCGATCCGCAGGACAGCAACACCGTGTACGCCGGCAACGTCGGTGGTTTCGTCTCGCACGATGGCGGCAAGACCTTCCCCGGCGGGCTCGGCAACGGCGATACCCATGACTACTGGATCGATCCAACCAACAACAAGCGGATCGCCGTGGCGGGCGATCCCGGCATCACGATCTCCAACGATGGCGTGCAAACCCGCGCCAACATTCCCACGGGCCAGTATTACCACGTCCACCTGACCAACGCCTCTCCATATGATGTGTGCGGCGCCGAACAGGATGGCGGCGTCGACTGCTTCCCGATTCGCGACGCTGCGGCAGGCGGACGCGGCGGACGTGGTGGTGGTGGTGGTCGGGGCGCTGCCCCAGCGCCCTCAGCGACGACTCCTCTTTCGCAGTGGAACTTCACCCCACGCTACGGCGGTGCCGGCGGCGAGTCCGGATACGTCGCCTCGGATCCGCTCGACCCCGACGTCACGTTTGGCGGCAATTACAGCGGCGTGCTCGCGATGCAGAACAAACGCACCGGGCAGCGGCTCAGCCTGGATCCGTGGCCGCTCAATCCGATGGGGCACGACGCGGCGGATTCCAGGTACCGTTTCCAGTGGACCTTTCCGATCATGAATTCGCCCAGCGACCCGAAGGTGCTCTGGGTCGGCTCGAACGTGCTTTTCAAGTCGAACGATCTGGGCAATAGCTGGAAGATCGTGTCGCCCGATCTCACGCGGCACGATCCTGCCACGCTGGGCGCGTCGGGCGGCCCGCTGACGAAGGACCAGACCAGCGTGGAGTATTACGCGACAATTTTCGCGGTGGCAGAATCACCCGTCACGCCAGGGCTGGTCTGGACCGGATCCGACGACGGCCTGATCTACCTGTCGCGCAACGCGAACCTTGCCAAGCCGGTCTGGACCAACGTCACGCCGAAGGACCTGCCGAAGTGGACCCGGGTTTCGATCGTCGAGCCATCGCCGCATCACGCCGGCACGATGTATTTCGCAGCGAATCGCTATGAAATGGATGACTTCGCGCCGTACCTGTACAAGACGACCAACTACGGTGTGACCTGGAAAAAGATCGTGACCGGTATTCCTGCCACAGAGTTCACCCGCGCGATTCGCGAAGATCTTGTGCGCCCCGGCCTGCTGTACGCGGCGACTGAGCGGAGCATGTACATCTCGTACGACGCTGGAGACCATTGGCAGAGTCTCAAGCGAAATCTTCCGCCGGTGGCGGTGCACGACATCGCACTGCGCGACGATGATATCGTGATCGCCACGATGGGCCGCGGCTTCTATGCAATGGAAGGGGTCTCGCTGCTGCGGCAGGCCGACAAAGCCACTACGTCGAGCGCCACCTATCTCTTTCAGCCCGCCACCACGTACCGCGCTGCTGGCGCCGTGAGGGCGGAGTATCGCCTGGCGACGCCGGACCAGCTCGTGACACTTGAGCTGATTGACCCGAAGGGGAAGGTGCTGCAGAAAGTCTCATCCGCAGACACCGCGACAGCAGGGCGCGGCGGCGGTGGACGCGGGGGGAACGGTGGCGCAACACCCGCGCGCGTGTCCAACAGTGTGGGAATGAACAGCTACGATCTTTCGCTTCGTTACCCCAGTGGCATCGACTTCCGCGGGGCGATCTACTGGGGCGGCAACGGGCTGGGCGGACCCCTCGGCGGGCCAGGCAACTACACGGTCCGCATGACTGTGGGATCGGACGTACCGCAGACGCAGACGGTGCATGTCCGGAACGCGCTGTCCACGAAGGCATCCGAGGCGGATGTCGCCGAACAGGTCGCCTTCCA
>JANYCP010000072.1 GCA_025360265.1 Gemmatimonadota bacterium | reverse complement strand
CCGAGCTCGGCAGAGCGAGCGCAACGGCCAACGCGCAGACCGACAAAGCACGAGAAATCATTGGATGGCTCCTCATTTCGCGAAGTCGACGAATCCGCGAGCGGGATTCGTGTCCACCAATTTGACCGTCACCTTGTCACCCACGTCCATGCCTTGCTGGCCGCGTACTACCATGCCCTCGGCGGGCGGCCGAATCGTCCGCACGAAGGTACCCTTCGGGCCGGCACCGGTGACGATCGCATCAAACGATTCGCCGACCCTGCCGGCGAGCAGTTGGGCGGCCGCCTGCTTGCGACAGGTGCGCTCGACCTTGCGCGACGCATCTTCCATGGTGGTGCATTGCGTGGCAATCTGCGCGAGCGTCGCATCGTCATACGCCGGCTTGGCGCCGGCGATCAGCGCCTTGAGCAGGCGCTGTGTTATCAGGTCGGCGTATCGTCGATTGGGGGCGGTTGAGTGCGTGTAGTCGTGCACGGCGAGACCGAAGTGCCCCTCACCCGGTTCGCCTGGCCGTTCGAGCACGTAGATCCCCGGCCCCATCAATTTGACAACCGAGAGCGAGAGGTCAGGAAAGTGGTCGGGATCGGCCACTCGACGCTTGGCCAGAAATGCTGAGAGCGCACCGGAGTCAGGTATGGCCGGCAGTGTCTCGCCAAGCGTTTGGGCGATGGCGACAATGCGATCCCACCGCTCGGGCACCTTGACCACACGACGGATCGACGACGACCCGTGGGCTTCGAGGTGCATTGCCATCGTCGTGTTGGCCGAAATCATGAAGTCTTCGATCAATTGCGTTGCACGATTCTGTGGCCGAATGGTGAGATCGGTCACCTTGCCATCCTGCGACACTGGTGTTGCCTCGATCGTTTCAAGCTCGAGCGCGCCAGCGAGGTGGCGCTGCTTGCGGAGCAATTGCGCCCCTTCGTCCTGCAGATGCAGCTGCTGCTGCAACGCCGCTGAAGCTGCAACCTTGGCCGGCGCCGGCCCCTTCCCCTCCAGCCATGCGCCAACGCTGGGATAGTCGAGTTGCGCCGTGTTGTGGGTGACAGCGCGATAGACGTCGCGGGAGCGAATGGTGCCGTCTGGTGCCACCACGAATTCAATCACGATGCTGGCGCGATCCACTCCCTCGTTGAGCGAAGTGAGGTCGGTCGACAACCGCTCGGGAAGCATCGGGAAGGTGATGACACCGCAGTATACCGATGTGGTGTTCCGGCCGGCATGCTGGTCATTGGCCGATCCGGCCGGCACCAAAGAGTCTACATCGGCGATGCCGACCATGACCTTGATGTCACCGTTCGGGAGTTGCTCCGCGACCTCCACCTGATCGAGATCGCGCGATTCCGGGTTGTCGATCGACGACCAGAGCAGCGCGCGAAGATCGCGCACCCCGGCAGCTGGAGCGGCCGTACCATGCATCGCGGCGACCTCGGCCAGCGCCTGCGGCGGGAAATCAGGCTCAAAACCCTCGCGCACCATCTCCAAGTGCGCGAGGGCCTTCAGATCAATGGGTGCTGGCATGCAATACTCGAAGTCAGAGGGAACACCGGGCGACACGGAACCTCATTTGCGTTTTGCTTTCAGCTGGATATCGATGACTGGCTTGCCCAATACCTTCATAATCGGTCGCACCCCCAAGCCGGGTTCCATGGACGCCGCCAGGCGCCCTTTCTTCCGCTGTGGTGCTCCGGCCGCAAACGCGACGGTGACATACGAATTGAAGTCGGTGGCAGAAAAAAGAAGTCGTTCCGGCGTACTATGAGCCAGATGGGATATCGCGGCCGTGATGATGTCGCCGCCCCAGGTATCCTCAATCGTCATCGCGATGCCGAGCGACACGCACAAATCACGAATCTGGCGCGCCTTGGTGAGGCCTCCCACCTTGGAGATCTTGAGATTGATGACGTCCATCGCCTGATCGGCCACACCACGAACCACCATATCAATCCCGTCCACGACTTCGTCGAGCACAAACGGCCGGTTGGTGTGACGCCGTACTGCCAGACACTGCTCGTACGTCATGCAGGGCTGTTCGATATATACGTCGACATCACGCACCGCATCGGCGACCCGCATCGCGGCATGCTGGGTCCAGCCAGTATTGGCGTCGGCGATCAGCACATCGCCCCGGGACAGCACGGCAGCCGCCGCCTTGATCCGATCAATATCAGTGTCCGGATCGCCGCCCACCTTGAGCTGGAACTTGTGATACCCTTCCTTGCGATACTGGCCGATCTTCTTGGCCATCTGCGCCGGCGACTCCTGCGAGATTGCGCGATAGAGCGCGAAGTCGGCACCGACGTGTCCACCCATCAACGTCGCCACCGGCAGGCCGCTAGCCTTGCCGAGCAAGTCCCAGCACGCCATGTCGATCGCCGACTTGACGTACGGGTGGCCGCGCATCGCACGATCCATCAGTTCATTCAGTTCACCGAGCGCCAGCGGGTCGGCACCCAGCAGTTGCGGTGCCAACTCGGCGATGCCAGCACGAGCCCCACGTGCATAGGCCGGCAGGTAGGCTGGCCCCAGCGGGCATACCTCGCCCCATCCGGTGACGCCTTCATCGGTCTCCACGGCGACCACGGTCGAATCGAACACCGAGACAGAGTTGCCACCCGACCACTTGTAACTCCCATCGTGGAGGGGCAGGTCGACTTGATAGGCGCGAATGCCAGTGATCTTCATCCGGCAGTGCTCGCTGCGTTGCGAGATGACATCCAGAGCGTTGCGGCGGTGTAGAGAAGAACGCAGACAACGATCCACTTGACGGCATTCAGCGGAAGCTCCTTCACGACGAATGCCGCGATGAATACTCCGGGCACGCCACCAATCGCGAGTCCCACGGCAGCGCGCTTGTCGAAGCGGCCGGACTTGTAGAAGCGAATGGCGGCCGCAGGGAGAATCAGTGACGCCGACGCTGCCATGATCGGAAACACCGCCTTGGCGTTCATGCCGAGCATGAACGTCACCGCCATTGTCGGGGCATAGTTGCCGATGCCGAGACTGGTGAGCGAGCCGATAAGCGCGGAGGCGAGGACTGCGATCGCCAAAGCCGCCCCGGTGAATCCAATTGTGCCGCTCTCCAGGTTGAGGCTCGCCAGCAAGCGCAGCGCCATGAAACCAGCGGTGACGACCAGCGCGACCGCCATGGCACGTTGAATCGTCCGGCGCGGCCAGTTCACCACGAGGCCGGTGCCGAACCATGCCCCGATGCCACCGGCGATCACCATGCAGGTGATGGTCGGAATGTCGATCAGCCCGCCAAGAAGAATGATGAAGATGATGCACTCGGTGATCGTCGGGATGGCATGACCGACATTGAGCGTGCCAGGAATGTTTTCGTCCTCGACCAGGTGAAAGAGTCGGAGAACCGCCGTGGTGGTAGCGAACGAGCCGATTCCCAGCGTATCGAAGAAGTTGGTCGCCGCGCCGAGGCCGAGCAGAGCGGCCATGGGGGTCTTGCCGGTTGAACGAGCGGGAGCGGTCATCAAGACTCCGGGTCTAGTGTTTCACAAAGATGGGCACGTCCATCAGGACGGTGGTGTTCGGGTCCAGCAAGACATCCTTTGGCGCGCGGTCGCTCGGGAGTTCGAAACGCTGCTTCGTCTGGGTCAGCTCAATTCTGGTGACTCGCGCTGCCTGCCCGACGCTATCCGACACGAAACTGACATCGATCGGCAGTCGGTACGCTTCACCCGCCTGAGTCTGGACGAGTTCGATCACGACCTTTTTCGCTGTGGCGTCGTAACTCCAGCTTCCGTTGAGCGCCGGCGACAGGTTGCGATGCAACCACTGCTGGAAGAACCAACGCAAATCCCGGCCTGACGCCTCTTCCATTGCGCGACGCAGGTCATCCGACGACGCATTCGCATCCCGATGCTCGGCATAATAGCGCCGGATCGCAACCCGGAACGTGTCCGCACCAAGCTGGGACCGCAACATGTGCAGGATCCAGCCACCCTTCTGGTACACCAGCGCCGGAATGACTCCCTTGAGGTCGGCAATGTTGTTGTGCACGACCGGCTCATTCAATCGCTTTTCGGCAGCCAGCGCGGTAACGCGCGCCCGCTGCAGCCCGGTCACAAATGCGTCGTGACCATCATAGTGCTCGGCATATAACAAGGTGAAATAGGTGGCAAAGCCCTCGCTGAGCCACGCGTCATCCCAATCGCCTTCCGTGACCGCATCGCCAAACCACTGATGCGCAATTTCGTGGGACACAATGCTGGCGGCGTTCCGATCAATCACGTTCTCGCCATAGAAAATCGCGCTCGCGTGCTCCGTGCCACCGCCCCCGAATGCGGCCGACACATTGGCGAGCTTCTCGTATGAGTAAGGTCCGATGTAATCGCTGAAGAACTCGATCGCCCGCCGCGATGGCTCCTCGAATGCCGCAACTCCCTTCGCCAGGTCCTGGTGCGGCACCCATGTCTGCAGCTCCACACCGCGCACCATGCCACCGTAATGCACGCCGAATTGCTCGACGCCAATCGCGTTGAGCCACGACGCAATCGGCACCGACTGCTTCCAGTGGGTCGTCTTGCTGCCGTCGGGCGCATAGTCCACGCCCTGCAACAAGCCGTTTGCCACCACCGAGTACTTCGTCGGTGCGGTGATCACGAATTCGCTGGTGGCCTTGTCGGAGGGATGATCGATCATCGGCAACCATTGCCGCGCCTTGTCAGGCCAATTCCACGAGAAGAAGCAGCGCTCCTTGAACCGATTGACGCCGATCGACAGGCCACCGCCAGGAATGCCATGGTATGCGATCGTAAACTGGCGCAGATCACCGGCCTTGGTCGCTGCAGCGAGCGAAATCCGGAGGTGGTCGTCGCCATGGGTAAATCGAAGTGCACTGCCGCCGGACGTCACGCTGGTGACGGTCATTCCCTTCCCTGCGGCGACGTTGGCAAGATCGAGGAAGAAGTCCTGGAGCCCATCGCGGGTGAACCGGATCGTGACGGTCGCGTCGCCGCGAATGTCATCGGTGGAGTCGCTGAGGGTGAGCGCGAAACGGTAGTGCTGTACGTCAATGCCTGGCTGGCGCGGGTAGGTGTCACGCCGTGCCGACGGGGCGGCGATGAGACCCACGCCGAGTAGCAATGGTGTCAGCAAGCGCATGTTGGCGTCTCCGGGACAGGAATTCATGCGGCGGGGATGCGCCCCAAAGCTACTACCGGGTGAGGTCCGGGCGAAGAATCGCCGCCGCCCTGAGATAGACGTGCCGGGGCGGAACATCCCAGCATCGAGTGACGTGCACCAGTACCCTGACACAACGTGGCAGGCTTCCCGGTACCGCGATTTCCGTGGCACACAACAGCGGGACCTGCTCCCATCCACCAAGACGCGCCGCCTCGGCCGGAAACGCAGCCACCAGATCGGGTGTCACGGTGAAGAGTGCGCTGACCACATCGTCACTGACGAGCGAGTTGTCGCGACAGATCGCAACAATCAATTCAGAGACCGCGTCGTGAATCGACTCGGCGTCATCACGCGGCACCGTGGTGGCACCGCGAAGTGCCCGCGTCGTTGGCACTCGAAGGATGCGGGCCAGACGTTTGCGCAACATCACGACGCTCCTGCCGCCGCAGCCACGACCAGGAAGCGGGTACGATTATCCGGCAAGTCCGCGATGTCGCGTTCAATGATCATCAAGCCGTACATCTCGGCCGCTTCCTCACCGGCGATTGCCGCGCAGCTGAAGTTGCGATCATTCGAGATCGCCTTGGCGGCTCCGGCAGTGGAAGCTGCACTCCGAGCGGCCAATCCTCGCGCCACGATGTACCGTGCACATTGAGCAAGCGCTGCAGGATGACTCTCCACGCTTCGCAGCCGGAGTGGGTCAGCGCCCGGGAGTGCCAGCAGGCAGTGCCTGACCGGCAACTCGATCTCGGTGACAGCAACCACGTCATGCCCTGCAATGGCCCGTTCGCCGTCGATGACCCGTCCGACGATGGAATTTTCCACGGGCACAATTCCAAAATCGGCGGATCCCCGCGACACCGCACGCACCACGCCGAACACGTCCGCCACCGCGACAATTTTCGCTGCCGGGTAGAGCGCCCGGGCAGCGAGGTGACCGTAGGAACCAGCTGGGCCCTGACAAGCGATGCGCATCTTCGTTTCCAGATGTGAGGACAAAACAAAACGGCCCCCTCGAAGGTCGAGGAGGCCGCGGGATCACTGGTGCGTCGCTACTTCAACGCATGCGCCTGTGCCCGGCCTCCCCGAAGAGATAGGCCGCAAAAGCAAAGGCAAGCGCGAAGGCGATGAGTAGCATACGAGTTGAGAGTATCATGGGAGGGAGAGTTGAGTCAAGGTTGGGTGGCATGGGGCATCGGGCGCTAACGAAGCCATTCTTCGAGCACCGTCGCCGCATCAGTCTTGCCATCGCGATATTTCACGATGATCGGTGTCTGTACCGAGAGGCCGTGCTCGCGGCCCCACGCCTTGCTGACAGCACGGGCGCCGGGGATGAGGACAGCGCCAGCCGGGATTTCCAATGGCGCGTCGTCGGTGGCGCGATAGATCACCTCGCGAGACAGGTCGTACACCGGCGTGCTGCGAGTCAGAATTACCCCTGCACCGAGAACTGCTCGCTCGCGCACCACCGTTCCTTCGTACACACCGCATCCGCCACCGACCACGACGTCGTCCTCGATCACGACCGGTGAGGCATTGACCGGCTCGAGCACTCCACCAATCTGGGCGGCGGCGCTGAGGTGCACTCGCTCACCGATCTGGGCACACGATCCAACCAGCGCATGCGAGTCGACCATCGTGCCCGCACCGATCCAGGCGCCGACGTTGACATACATCGGCGGCATACATACGACACCCGGGGCGACGTACGTGCCGCGTCGGATGCTTGATCCGCCCGGGACAACGCGAACGCCATCGGCGACGCGAAACTTTCGTGCAGGGTATGTGTCCTTGTCGACGAACGTCAATGGACCGCCTTCGGGCCACGACATATTGGTGAGCACGCCGACGCGAAATCCCAGCAGGATGCCCCGCTTGACCCACGGAACGGCGCGCCAAACCCCGCTCGCGTCGCGCTCGGCGGCCCGGACAATGCCCTCTTCCAGGCCCGCAAGCAGTGCATCCACCACCTGCCGTGCGTTGCGGGGAAGCTCGGTGCCCGCCGGTGTTGCGGCGAGCTGATCGACCAATGGTTGCAGCGTATCGTCGATGCTCACTGGGCCAATGCTCCTGCGGTAACCAGGGCCGCGCGCACCACGGCATGGTGGGCGGGGTTGAGTTCAACCAGCGGCAAACGTAACGCCGGTCCGATCCGCCCCATCATGTGCAGCGCTGCCTTCGACGGGATCGGGTTCGACTCGACAAATGCCGCACGCATCCACGGCGCGAGTTGTGTGTTGATCGCCCGGGCACGCGTGAAGTCTCCAGCGCGAGCGGTGGTCACTAGCTCGGTCATCAATTGTGGAGTCGCGTTCGACACAACCGAGATCAGGCCATCGCCCCCGAGCGCGATCACGGCAAACGTCATGGCATCGTCGCCGGAGAGAACACTGAATCCGGCAGGACGACGCTGGATGATCTCGGTGATCTGGCCGAGGTCGCCGGAGGCTTCCTTGATCGCAACGATTCGCGGATGCGTGGCGAGTTCCAGCGTCGACTCCACCTGCAGGTTGATGCCAGTGCGTCCCGGAACATTGTACAACACAATCGGCAAACAGCTCGCGTCAGCAACCGCGCGAAAATGCGCGATCAATCCGCGTTGCGGCGGTTTGTTGTACATCGGTGTCACATGCAAGAGGTGGGTCGCACCCTCCGACTCAAGTGCCCGTGACATCGACACCGCCTTCGCCGTGTCATTCGAGCCCGCTCCCGCCACGATCGGCACGCGTCCATTCGCCACGTCGGCGGTGATCGCCACGACACGGATATGCTCGTCTGGCGTCATCGTGACCGCTTCACCGGTCGATCCGCATGGCACCAGGAAATCGATGCCCTCGCCGATCTGCCATTCAACCAGTTGTCGCAACGCCGCTTCGTCGACACGACCGTCGGCTTGGAACGGCGTGACCAGTGCGGTACCGCAACCCACGAGACCTGGAATTGTCATAGTGAACTCCCCAGCACATCCTGCATGGTGAAGACACCGCGGCGGCCGACCAACCACGCGGCTGCCAACAACGCGCCCTCGGCGAACACTCGTCGGTCGCGCACGACGTGCTCGAGACGGATCTGCTCGAACGCGCCATCGAAGAGCACTTCGTGCGTGCCCGGCACGTGGCCGACACGTAACGAACTAATCGGCGCGTCCGGCTCTAGGCCCTTCGCAATCGTGATGGCAGTGCCCGATGGCGCGTCGCGTTTCGCCGCGTGATGCGTTTCGATGATCGCCGCGGGGAACGAGGAGAGCGGCAGTGCGCGCCTCGCATTCGCCGCGAGCATCGCCAGGACGTTGGCACCAACCGAGAAGTTGGCCGCCCAGAGCAACGCCCCGTGCCGCTCAATCACGCTTGCTGAAACCGTCGACAACTGGTCGTACCAGCCGGTGCTGCCGACAACCACTGGACAGGCGGCATCGAGACAGATGCTGATATTGCTCCGTGCCGCGGCAGGCGTGGTGAATTCGATCGCGACGTCCGCACCTTCGAGCTGTTGAGCGCGCGCGAGACGGGCGATTTCGGCGACCACAGTCCAGCCCGCCTCACCAGCGAGAGTCCGCACCGCTGAGCCCATCTTTCCGAGCCCGACAATCGCCAGTCGACGGGATGTCATGAGGGCACCGGGAAGAACGCAGCGTGGAGGCGCCGCATCGCGGCCGGGACCTGATCTTCATCGACGATCATGGTAAGGTTGATCGTCGTGGCGCTGAGCGAAAGCATGTGGACGTGTATCTCGCCGAGTGCAGTGAGTGCGGCCGCAAGCGTTCGCGTGTCATCGCTCAGTCCGGCGCCGACGATGGCGACGATGCCAAGCCCTCGCTCGACTGATACGTCAGCTAGCCCAGCAAGATCAACGAGTACCGCGTCGAGGCGGTCATCATGATCCACCGTGAGCGACACCTCGACCTCCGATGTAGCAATCACGTCAACTGACGTCTTGTGGCGCTCGAATACATCGAAGATTGTGCGGAGGAAGCCGTGCGCCAGCAGCATTCTTGATGAGCGCAACTTCACCACCGATGTGCCGCGACGCCCCGCGATCGCCGTCACCGCGCGCCTCGGCGCGTCGGTCGTGATGCGAGTCCCCGTGCCTGAGGGTCGGGCAGAATTAAGCACGTACACGGGAATGCCCAGCCGAACGGCGGGGGCGATCGTGCTTGGATGGAGGACCTTTGCCCCAAAGGATGCCAGTTCGGAAGCTTCGTCGAATCGAATTTGTTCGATACACCGCGCAGTGGACACGACGCGTGGATCGGCGGTGAGCATGCCGTCAACATCAGTCCAGATTTCGATCGCGTCAGCACGCAAGGCTGCACCAATCAAGGATGCACTGTAGTCCGATCCGCCACGACCGAGCGTTGACGTTACGCCGGCA
>JANYCP010000055.1 GCA_025360265.1 Gemmatimonadota bacterium | reverse complement strand
CGTGTCTTCCCGCTGCACTCACCGATGTATTCCGAGATCGTCGTCGTGCGTCGCGGCCGGGTGCGTCGCGCGAAGCTCTACTACCTGCGTGGACTCAGCGGCAAGAAGTCGCGTATCGCCGAGGATCGCGAGAAGTAACCGTACGAGGTTGGACGTGAGACGCTCCTCGTCCTGAGCGTAGTGAGGGACCCCCAGGCTCCATGGTTCGGAGACTCTGGAGGTCCCTCACTTCGTTCAGGACGAGGGGTTCGCTCGTCGCTCGTCTATCTTCAAGAGTGCTCCAACACGAACACCTCGCCTGGTCGCAAGGCTCCCTGCTGATCGGCATCGACGAAGTCGGTCGCGGGCCATTGGCTGGACCGGTGGTCGCTGCGGCAGTCTGCTTTCCGCAAGACCACGGCGGCATTCCCGGTGTGCGCGACTCCAAGCAGGTGCCTCGGCACGACGACCGCGTCCGACTCGATCGCCTGATTCGCCAGGAAGCGATTTCCTGCGCGTTGGGCGCGGCCAGTGTGCGCGAGATTGAACTGCTGAACATCCGGCGCGCGACGGCACTCGCCATGCGCCGCGCCATGTTGCGCTGCCAGGCGCAACTCGCCGCCGACGTTGTGGCGCTGATCATCGTCGATGGCTTGCGGGTGCCGGAACTCGGGGCCGAGCATCAGGCGCTGGTAAAAGGTGACGCCCATTGCCACGCGATCGCCGCGGCGTCGCTCGTTGCCAAGGTGGCGCGTGATCGACTGATGCAGGCGCTGGCGGCGCGACGCCCCGACTACGGCTGGCACACCAACGTCGGTTACGCCACGCAGGCGCATATCGCCGCACTGCGCGCGCATGGTCGCACGCCGCACCATCGGGCGCTGTTTTGTGATACGGCGCTGGGGCAAATAGAGATCTTCGCGGACAGATCCTCGTCCTGAGCGCAGCGAGGGACCTTCAGGCTCCGTGCATCGGAGATTCTGGAGGCCCCTCACTTCGTTCAGGGCGAGGGGCTTTCCGCTAAATTCCCCGCATGATCCATCTCCTCCTCGCCCTCGCCGTGCAGCACCCCGACACCACCCGTCCCGAACTCTGGGCCCCGCACCGGGTCTACGATTCGCACCGCAAGGAATATTCAGACTTCGAGGCGCTCGCCACCGACGCCGCCAAGGCCGATGTGGTGTTTCTCGGTGAGCAGCACGACGACGCGGGTACCCACCGCATGGAGCTCGCGCTGCTGCAGTCGATCGCGCGCAGGCGCACCAACGTGGTCCTGGCCCTCGAGATGTTCGAGCGCGACGTCCAGCCGATACTCAACCAATATCTCGCCGGATCGATCTCCGAAGAGATCTTTCTCAAGGGCTCGCGACCTTGGCCGGCGTACGTCACCGATTATCGCCCACTGATCGAATTCGCCAAGGGGCATGGCTGGAAGGTTGTGGCCGGCAACGTACCGCGAACGCTGGTGGGAATGAGTGGTGTGGCGGGGAAGGGACTCGACGCGATCATGCAGCGCTCCGACTCGACGCGCTGGTGGGCTGCAGCCGAGTTCAATTGTCCCAAGGATGACTATTTCAAGCGTTTCGGTGTCTCAATGGGTGAGCACCCGATGGGCAGCGGTCCGCCGCCGTCCGCGGCGGAGCTGTCGAGTATTACCGAGAAATTCTACCAAGCCCAGTGCGCCAAGGATGAGACAATGGCCGAGTCGATTGCGCACGTACGCAGCGACGCAACCCGGCCACTGGTCATCCACTACAATGGATCGTTCCATTCGGACTTTGGCCAAGGCACCGCAGAGCGTACCAAGCGGCGGCTTCCCAAGGACAAGATCGTGATCATCTCGGCGGTCCCGGTGACGTCGTTTGACAGCGTGGACGCCAAGGGGATGCGGAAGCAGGGGGACTGGCTCCTTTTCACCCTGAAACCTTCCGCCCGCTAACCGACAGGCCTATTCTCCTGTCGCCGCGCGCGCCCATAGCTCAGCGGTAGAGCAATCGCCTTTTAAGCGACAGGTCGCTGGTTCGATCCCAGCTGGGCGCATGTATCCCGGAGTCGTTCACGAGCGGAGGTCAGATGAAGCACCGATTGCTGCTCGTGTTGGCCGCCGCCTCCCTGGCAGCGTGCGGGGGTCGGACGCAGGCGGTCACCCCGCCACGCCCGATCGACGAAACCGGCACTAATCCACCGCCGCCGCTGCCCGACCGGGCCATCCCAGCCGCGACGACCACCGCGAAAACGACGGCCCCGGCCCCGCTGATCACCACGCGGGCGCTGCCAGACACAAGCGCCAAGACCGCACTCAAGCTTGCCCTGGATTCGGCGGCCGATGCGCTCGTGCTCGATTCTCTCGCCAAGCTGCAGTTGTCGGCGACCCTTCCGGATGTGCCGATCGATCACGCGATCTGGGACCTCAACGTCGCGAGCTTCGCCGAGCAGCCGCGGGTGAAGTACTACCTCGACTATTTCACCGGCCGGGCGCATGATCGCTTTCAGGTCTGGCTGCAGCGGATGGGACGCTTCGAGGATTTCATTCGCGCCGAGTTCGCGGCGCGCAAGCTGCCGGGTGACTTCGTCTATCTCGCGCTGATCGAGTCGGGCTTCTCGCCGGAAGCGGTGAGCAAGGCCTACGCCGTCGGAATGTGGCAGTTCATGCTCGGCACCGGTCGAGGTTATGGACTGCGAGTGGATTCCTGGCTTGATGAGCGTCGTGATCCACTCAAGGCGACGACTGCCGCTGCGCACTATCTCGACGATCTCACCCAGAAGTTTGGATCGCACTATCTCGCGGCAGCCGCGTACAACACGGGCGCCGGGCGGGTCGAGCGCAGTCTGGGACGGCTGAATCTTCCATCGACAGCCGATACCGACAGCACCAACGTGGGCGATGCCGCATTCTTCTCGCTCGCTGACACGCGGATGATCTACGACGAAACCAAGAACTATGTGCCGCAGCTCATTGCAGCAGCAATTCTTGCCAAGGAACCGAACAAGTACGGCTTCGATGCACCGTCAGACATCACGCCGTTCTCGCGCGACTCGGTGATGGTCGAAGGCGGCACGGGACTCGATCTCATCGCGCGCCTCGCCGACACCACGATCGAGGCGATGCACGAACTCAATCCGCACCTGCTCCGGATGATCACCCCGCCGGGAGAGCTGTACCCGGTGCGAGTTCCCACCGGCAGCGTCGACAAGATTGCGACGGCGTACTACTCGATGGCCCCCGAGCAGCGTCATGCCATCACGGTGCATCAGGTGCGCAGTGGTGAGACGGTCGCGAGCATTGCCAAACACTATGCGGTGTCGGCCGACCTGATTCGCTCGGCCAACCGCGTCGCGCGCGCCAAGTCAGTGCCGGTGGGGACGGTGCTCTACCTGCCGATGGCCACCACGCTGGTGAGTGCGGTGCTGCGCGAGCCCGACCCGCCGCGTACCCTGCGCGTGACCACGCGCACCATCACGGTGAAGGGTGGCGAATCGGTGGCAGCAGTGGCCAGGCGCGCTGGCGTCTCGAGCATCGCCTTGCGGAGCGCGAACGGACTCTCGGCCAACGCCGTGTTGCATGCCGGACAGAAGCTGGTGGTGCGTCGCAGCACGATTGTAACGGGCGGGGCGTCTTCGGCGGCGCCGAAGGGAAAAAGAGCTGCGCCCGCACCGGTGGATCCATCGACCCAGGTGCGGACGCATGTCGTGAAGGCGGGCGAAACGCTTTACGTCATCGCGAAGAAGTTCAATGTGAAGCCGGCCATGCTGATCTCACTCAATGGCCTGGACAAGCAGGGCACGGTGAAGGCCGGGCAGACGCTCAAGATTCCGCATGGATAGTCGTTGTAAGTCATGAGTCGTGGG
>JANYCP010000352.1 GCA_025360265.1 Gemmatimonadota bacterium | reverse complement strand
CGCCGAACCTGATGTGCAGACAATGGCGCAGGAGTTTGCCGGAGCGATTGCTCCCGGCGTGCTCCAGCTGATCGCCGATGCGGATGTTGTCGCGATCGGTCCTGGTCTGGGGCGTGACGCGGGGCGAGCTGCCTTCGTGCTTGCGATGCTCGAACGCGCCAAGTGTGCAGTGATTGATGCCGACGCACTCACCGTGCTCAAAACCGAACGCAGTGCGCTCGCCAGACTCGCTGCGGCCAAGCCGATGGTGTGCACACCCCACATCGGCGAGTTCCGCACGCTCTTCCCTGAATGCGCCGGCGATCTCGAGACGGCCCCGTGGGATGCCGCACTGCACGCCGCGCGCGTCAGTGGCTGCGTGGTACTGCTCAAGGGTGTGCCGACGGTGGTCGCCTCACCGGATGGCAATGCGCTCACCGTTGCTGCGGGTAATCCGGGGCTCGCCACCGGCGGCAGCGGCGATGTGCTGACTGGAGTCATCGCCGGATTGATCGCACAGGGAATGAATCCATTCGATGCCGCAGCCGTTGGTGCGCAGGCGCACGGTGAATCAGCTGACATTGCCGCGCGTCGCGTGACGGCGCGCGCACTGCGCCCCATGGACGTCGTGAACGCACTCCCGGATGTGTGGCGTTCCTGGGGACGCGGAACGACACAACGTCGAGTTCCCGTGCTGGCGGAACTCTCAAGGCCCGCCAACACATGAGGGGCGGCGCGGCGGCTCTCCTTCTTTTCGTTCTCGCCTGCGCTGGCGGATCCGGGGCTTCACAGATTCCCACGCCTGTTGGTGCCTTTCGTCCCGAGGATCGCGTAGTGATCGGCGATTTCTCCCAGGTGAATGCCCTCGCCGCCGCGACAGATCGCCTGTATGTGGTGTATCCCACCGCGCTGGCGATATGGAAGCCGCTCGAGCAGCGCTGGGAAGTGCCGCGTGCGCCGCGACGACCCGATGTGCTGCGTAGCGTTACTCGCGCCGTCGTTGATCCGCTCGATCGCTCGCTCTGGCTTGCCGCCGGGTCGGCATGGATTCACTACGACCCGATCGCCAATCGCTGGGACGAAGGGGTGATGGCGGTGCCACCCGCGCGGCTGCCGCGCACCAGTACCACGGTGGAAGACGCAATGCGTGATCTGCCCCAACTGCGATCGCTCGCACCGACCGTCGCCACAGGACCATTGCTGACTCGCGGCACCATTACCGCCGCGGCGCGCGATCCGATGGGCAACGGCTGGTTTCTGGGTACGTCCTCCCGTGGTCTCGTCTTCTTCGATCGCATGGCGACCGACGTGCATCCCATGTCGCTCGGCCTGCGTGGCGACGTTGTCGGAGCCATTGCGCTGACCGCAGACGGCATCTGGGTTGCTACTGAGAACGACGGACGGCATCCCGCATCGCTGGCGCACCTTGCGACGGAGCTGGACGTATCGGCGACGGTGACTGGCAGCGCAGCTCGCGGCTTGCCCTTCAATCAAGTCCGTCAACTTCTCGTGACGTCTGATGGTGTGTGGCTCGCCACCGACCAAGGCGCCGTGCACGTGCTGCGAGCAAGCGATCGGATCGATCGCTTCGGCGCCACGAACGGACTCGGTGATGGTCGCGTGCTCTCGCTCGCCCTCTACCGCGGCCACGTAGTCGCCGGCACGATGCGCGGCCTGTCGGAATCGCACGGCGATTCCGGCTTCGTATCGATGGCGCCGAGCTTCGCCGATCCGGTCTACTCGCTCCGCGCCAATGGCGACACACTCTGGATTGGAACGGTGCGGGGACTCTTCGCACTCCTCCCCGGAAGCGACGAGCCACGAATGAGCGACGGATTCCGCCTTCTCGCTGGTTCGAGCGCCGCAATCCTCGGCATTGGTTACGTCGGCGATACCCTGGTCGCGATGACGCCATCACAACTTCTCTGGCGCGATCCACGATCTGGCGGCTGGACGGTGGGACCGGACATCGCCCATCAAGTCGGATCACTTGTCGCGCTCGAACCTACGGCGAACGGTGCATGGGTTGGTGGGACGAATGGTGCAGCCTTCGTCGGTGGCAATGGCACGGTGTTACAAATGATGTTGGTGCCGGGCGACCTGCCTGGCGAGGTCACGTCGGTCGCCACACGTGGTCGGTATCTCTGGATCGGGACGCGCGCAGGTCTCGTGCGCTTCCTCCTCACCAACTGATGACAAAGGTCCCGCTCGGCAGCGGTGGCGAGTTCGATCGAGTGCGAGCAATCGCGGAAGCGCTCGGCGCCGTGATGGGGCCGATCGGCGACGACACGGCGGTCATCGCCGAGGGTGAAGGGACGCTCGTGGTGAGTGTCGATGCCAGCGTGGAGGGTGTGCACTTTCGCAGTGATTGGTTGTCGCTCGAAGAGATCGGTTGGCGTGCAACGGCGAGTGCGCTCTCCGACCTCGCAGCCGCTGCAGCCGTACCGGTTGGCGTGGTCGCCGCGATCGTCGTGCCTCGCAAGACGGAACAGGGTGCGCTCGTTGATCTCATGCGGGGGGTCGGCGCAGCCACGGCGCAGGTGGGTGCCCGCATTCTCGGCGGCGATCTCACGTCAGGGAAGCAGTGGGCTGTGGTGATCACCGTGTTCGGCCGGGCGAGCCGCCGCATGTCGCGCGTTGGTGCCGCACCCGGTGATGGGATCTGGGTAACTGGTACGCTTGGTGGTGCGCGCGCGGCGCTTCAGGCATGGACCACCAGCATGGAGCCCGAGGCTGATGCGCGACGGGCGTTCGCGCATCCGGCGCCACGGATCGCGGCTGCCCAATGGCTCGCGCAACATGATGCAACCGCGATGATGGATCTCAGTGATGGACTTGGCGGCGACGCGGAACACCTCGCGGCAGCATCCGGCGTGCGAATGGAGATTGAGCTTGAACTGCTGCCGTTGCACGGATCGGTGCCTGCGGCGGCGCGCCGCATTGACGAAGCGCCGGCACTCTTTGCGGCTCGTGCCGGCGAAGATTACGAATTGCTGGTGACCTTGCCTGCCCGCTTCTCAAGTGCTGCCGCGTTTGAATCAGCCAATGGCATCGCGCTGACTCGGATCGGCACCGTGGCCGTTGGCGCGGGGGTCCGCGCGACGCTCGGCGGCAAGGCGCAATCGGTGCAGGGGTTTCGGCACGCCGTTTAGTGCGTCACTGAAGGTAGAATTGCACCGGCCGCACGCTCACACCGCCGCCATCAAGATCACCGACCTGCAATTCAAGACGATATCGACCGCGTCGCACGTGTGACAGTGCGATCTCGCGGTCGAACTCGTTGACACCGCTCGCGAGCGCTCCGTCGAAGTACGCCTGCAGTGCGACCTCGCCATGTTTCGGATCGGTGATGTTGGTGAACGTCAGCGTGGTGCGCACACGCCCGTGCGCGGCCGCGCTGCGCACTTGATAGGCCACGTGCAGCGTGTCGTGAATGCCGATGGTGTCGGACAGGGTGATGACGGTCGTGGTGCCGTCGTGCACCCAGATCACGCTATTACCCGTTGTGCCCAGGGCCAGATCAGACATCGAAATGTCGGCGACATCGAGCGGCGACTCGTCGGCGCGCTCGATTGTCGCGATGGAGTCACCACTCGGGCGTGCGGCATGCAGCTGCCACGTTGTCGTCGCGAATGGTCTCGGCAAGGCGATCACGCCAGCGACCGACGGCAGCGAGCCCATCACCGGCTCAGGCAATTGGGTCCATGTCGTGTCCAGGCGTTGACGCGATGGCGAGTCCCATTGGGTGGCGGTGAGGCGCACCGGATCCATCACGCTTGGCACGACGATGTGATACGCCAAGACGGCGACCGGCTGCCCGTGACTGTCCCAGAACCGGAGGCGGACGGCATATCCGTTCGCGGCGGTCAGTGGCCCGGTCAAGCAGGCGAGCAAGGCGATGAGTAGCGGCATGGCGACAAGTGTACCCGGTCGTTGGTCTACGCGCGCGGGCCCGCGCGATTGACCCGCGCCCCTCAGTTTGCATAGCTTCGGCGCTGACTCTCCGACCCTGGAACCACCATGAGCACCATTATCGAAGTGCACGCACGCGAAATCATCGATTCACGCGGCAACCCCACCGTGGAGGCCGAAGTCACCACGGCCAGCGGCAACAAGGGTCGGGCCGCGGTGCCGAGCGGTGCTTCGACCGGCGAGCATGAAGCCGCGGAACTTCGCGATGGCGATGCCAAGCGATATGGCGGCAAGGGGGTGCTCAAGGCGGTGCGCAACGTCAACGAGATCCTCGGTCCTCGTCTCGAAGGGATGAGCATCTTCGAGCAGATTGCCATTGATGCCGAAATGACCGATGCGGACGGTACGCCGAACAAATCGAAGCTTGGCGCCAATGCGATTCTCTCGGTGTCGCTTGCCGCCGCACGCGCCGGCGCCGCCGAAGCGGACTTGCCGCTCTATCGCTATCTCGGTGGGCCGATGGCGCGCGTCATGCCGGTGCCGATGATGAACATCCTGAACGGTGGCGCGCACGCGAGCAACAATGTCGATGCGCAGGAATTCATGATCGTGCCTGTCGGTGCGGAGACGTTCGAGGATGGCTTTCGTATGGGCGTCGAAGTGTTCCATGCGCTCAAGAAGGTGCTGACGACGAAAAAGTTGTCCACTGCGGTTGGTGATGAGGGCGGCTTTGCGCCGATGTTGCCCAGCAATGAAGCGGCGCTCGATGCGGTGATGGAGGCCATCGAGAAGGCTGGCTACAAGCCGGGTGAGGAGATCGCGATTGCGCTTGACGTGGCGGCCTCCGAGCTGTTCAAGGACGGGGTGTACACGTTCAAGAAGGGCGATGGATCGAAGCACAGCGCCGAGGAGATGGTGGCACTGTACGCCGGATGGTGCAAGAAATATCCGATAGTCTCGATTGAGGATGGATTGGCCGAGGATGATTGGGATGGGTGGAAGCACCTGACCGATGTGCTGGGTGACAGCTGCCAGATTGTGGGCGACGATCTTTTTGTCACGAATGTTGACCGATTGGCCGATGGGATCGAAAAGGGGTGTGGCAATGCGGTGCTGGTCAAGGTGAACCAGATCGGCACACTCACCGAGACGTTGCAGTGCATCGAGATGGCGCAGGCAAGTGCGTTCGGCGTCATCATTTCGCATCGCTCGGGTGAAACCGAGGATACGTTCATTGCCGATCTTGCGGTGGCGACCCGTGCCGGGCAGATCAAGACGGGAAGTGCGTCGCGCAGTGATCGAATTGCCAAGTACAATCAGTTGCTGCGAATTGCTGAGGAATTGGGGCCCGTGGCGCACTATCCCGGTGCGGGGATCTATCCGCGGTGACACCGGCGCGATGGGTCGCGGTGGTGGTGCTGATCCTGGTGGCGGTGTTCGCCTGGACCGGGGGGACCTTCTCGGAGCGGAGCTACCTCGAGCTCAGGCGGATCGAGGTCGCCGACTCGGCGCGGGTGAAGCAGTTGCAGCATGAAGTCGATTCGCTGCGGGCCTTCCGCGACTCGCTGGAGAGCAACCCGGCGGTGCAGGAGCGGGTAGCGCGCGAGGATTTCGGCATGCAGCGCCCGGGCGAGCTGACGTATGTCATTGTCCGGGACTCGGCGCCGCCGAAGCGCTCTCCTTGATTTGAGGGGTCCGGTCCGGTAATCTCCGCGCCGCTTGGCTGGGTAGCTCAGCTGGTTAGAGCACGGCACTCATAATGCCGGGGTCGCGGGTTCGAGTCCCGCCCCAGCTATTTCCCAAGACAT
>JANYCP010000296.1 GCA_025360265.1 Gemmatimonadota bacterium | reverse complement strand
GCGTGTGGTCGCTCGACGGCATCTTCATACCGGCGCCGCGTACCCTTCCACGCCCTCATAGCCGGCATTGTACTCCGCCGCTTCCGGCCGGCGAATCTCCGACTGCAACACCACGCGATCGCGGCGCAGGCCGCGGAAATCCTCGAGCTGATGCCAACCCTGCGCCTCCTGTTTCTCCAGGAAGTCGCGGTACTGCTGATTCAGCTTCTTGATCACGTTCGGACCAATGGCGTGATCGAGCATTGCCGCCGTGCACACCTGCACCGTGCCGCAGCCGAGGAGAAAGTAGCTCAAAGCTTGCGAGAGATCGGAGATGCCACCGATACCGGAAAAGCTCTTGTCGGGGAATGCCTTGGTGAGCTGCGCCATCTTGGCGAGCGCCATCGGCAGGATCGCCGGGCCACCTAACCCGCCGCTCGACACCCTGCCGTCCACGTTGATTTCAAACTCCAACGTCTCCGGATCGATCACCGGGAGCGATGGAAAGGTGTTCGATGACACGATGGCATCGGCGCCGCCGCGGAAGCACGCTGCCGCTTCAACCACGATGTCGGCCGTGGCAGGCGTGAGCTTGCACCAGACCGGAATGGTCGAGACTTCCTTGACCGCTTCGGTGACGACGGAACAGAGCCCCTGATCCTTGCCGATATTCGATCCCATGTCCTTTCGGTCCATGTGCGGACAGGAGAAGTTGAGTTCGAGCCCATCAGCGCCGGCTTCCTGGCACGCCTTGGCGAGCGTCTGCCAATGACCGAGCTCCTTGTCGTTGCCGGACCCTGCCATGATCGATGCGATCAGGACGCGATCGGGAAAACCATCCTTGATGCGCCGGATGCGCGGTTGCCACCAGTCGAGTGTCTTGTCGGAGATCAGTTCCCAGTTCCAAGACGAATGCAGCGCCGCATCGGGGCGCTTCTTCATCGAGACTTGCGCCGTGTCGATGGACGTTCGCATGAACTTCGCCTTGGCGCCATAGACGTTCACGACCGGATGCAGGCCAATCGTCTTGGTGACGACGCCGCCCCAGCCCGCCTCGAACGCGCGCACAATGTTGGATTCCGATTCCGTCGGTGGTGCCGACGAGAGCAGAAATGGGTTCGGGAACTTGATACCGGTGAAGGTGCTGGTAATGTCGACTGACATTTGGGTCTCCGGGTTCGGGCTGAATATCTACGTGACACGTAAAACACCTCGTCCTGAGCCGCAGGCGAGGGACCTCCAGGATTCGCGCCGCACCGACACTTGAGGCCCCTCGCTTCGCTCAGGGCGAGGCATTCCACGTCTCACGACATCCAGTTGACGCCATGCTCCTGATTCCACTTGGTCGTCATCTTCTTCGACTTCGTCCAGAACTCGATCGACCCGCGCCCGGTGATATCGCCCACGCCGAATCGCGACTCATTCCAGCCGCCGAACGAAAATGGCTCACGCGGCACGGGAACGCCGACATTCACGCCAATCATCCCGGCGCTGGCGTGTTCCATCACGTAGCGCGCGGTGCCGCCGCTTTCGGTGAACACCGACGCCGCGTTGCCGTAGGGCGAAGCATTCTCGATTGTGATCGCGCAGGCGAGATCACGAGTGCGCACGATCGCCAGCACCGGTCCGAATACTTCTTCCTGGGCGATACGCATGTTTGGCGTGACATGATCGATGATGGTAGGGCCGACGTAGTAGCCGCCTTCTTTCCCCTGCACCACCGTCTTCCGACCATCAAGCAACACCTTGGCGCCGGCCTCCTCTGCTTCAGTGATGTAACGCTCGATCCGTTCACGCGATTCGGCAGAGATGACCGGCCCGAGATTCTTCCCCGGCACAATCTTCTTTGCCTCTTCCACCATCCGATTCACGACATGATCCGTCTCCGCCACTGCCACCATGACCGACGCCGCCATGCAGCGCTGCCCGGCGCAGCCGCTCATCGACGCGACGACATTCGACGCGGTCATCTCAAGATCGGCATCGGGCATCACGATCAGGTGGTTCTTGGCGCCGCCGAGGGCGAGGGCGCGCTTCAGCGTGGCGGTGGCACGGCGGTAGACAATCTTGGCAACCTTGGTTGATCCGACGAAACTCACCGCCTCGATACCGGGATGATCGCAGATCGCATCGACGACATCCTTGCCGCCGTGCACTACCTGGAAGACGCCGTCCGGCAGTCCTGCTTCCTTCAACAACTCGGCGATGCGGTTGCTGCTCAGCGGGACCAGTTCGGACGGCTTGAGAATCATGCAGTTCCCCAGCGCGATCGCGTTGGGAATCGTCCAGTTCGGCACCATGTTGGGGAAGTTGAACGGCGCAATCGATGCCACCACGCCGAGCGGAAAGCGCTCGAT
>JANYCP010000263.1 GCA_025360265.1 Gemmatimonadota bacterium | reverse complement strand
GCTGCCTGGCGGACGACCATCGGCGCAACCGACCCGGCCGAAGCCGCTGCAGGTACCATCCGGAAGCTTTTCGCCGAGTCCAAGGGGCGCAACGCTGTGCACGGGTCGGACAGCGATGAAAACGCTGCCCGGGAAGTCGCTTTCTTCTTTCCAGAGCGTGAGTTAGCCCTCCTCGGCCACTAGCCAGTCGGGTTGACCGAAAGCGGGGAATACGGCTAGGTTTGAGGGCTATGCTGCGCCTGAATCTTCGTGATCTACGGTCGGGTCCAGTCGACGTGCGCGGCACACTTGAACCAACCGATTCGGTGTTTCTCGGGCTGGGTCTGTCGTTTGAGAAGCCGGTGCAGGTGACCGGCGTGATGCAGGAGACCGGCGATGGCGCCTTCCTCTGGAGAGGACAGGTCCATGGTACGCTCACCGGCGAGTGTCGACGTTGTCTGACCGGGGTGAAGGTCGATGTGAACGACGATATCGACCTGCTGTTCTCGTCGGATCCGGAGCTGGCGGCGGACCCGAGCGTTTATCCGCTCGATGCCGATTCGGATGAACTGGATGTGGCGCACGCGGTGCGCGAGGAAGTGGCGTTGCGCGTTTCGCCATTTCCGCTTTGCCGGCCCGATTGCAAAGGGCTGTGCGCCAAGTGTGGCGCCGATCTAAACGCCGGTCCGTGCGGTTGCACGGGTGCCGGCACGACCAACTGAGGCTCTGATGGCAGTTCCGAAAAGAAAAACGTCCAAGTCACGCAAGCGACTCCGCCGCGGCCACCACACGGCGAAGGGCATTCCGACTCAGGCCTGTCCGCGCTGCAGTGCGCCGCGGTTGCCGCACCGGATCTGCCCGTCCTGCGGCTACTACGCAGGCAAGAAGCGGCTCGAGGTCGAGGACAACTAGCTCGTGATCCGCGTCGCGCTCGACGCGATGGGTGGCGACAGCGCCCCCGGCCCCGAGGTTGCGGGCGCGGTCATGGCGTTGCGCGAGCTGCCGCCCGATTTCGAACTGACGCTCGTCGGTCGCACGGCCGACGTGGAAGCCGAGCTGGCGCGACATCCCGGCGTTGACCGTTCGCGGCTGCGCGTGGTTGATGCGGCGGACGTGATCAGCATGACCGACAAGCCGATTGCTGCAGTCCGCAAGAAGCCCAATTCTTCACTCGTCGTGGGTCTCAATCTTCACCGTACTGGTGAGGTTGATGCCATCATCTCGGCCGGCAATACCGGCGCAACATTGGCCGGGTCCACGATTCTTCTCGGGTTGCATGACGGCGTGGATCGCGCCGCCGTCGCGTCGCCGTTCCCAATCCCCGATGGCAGCGTGCTCGTCGTGGATGCCGGAGCCAATGTCGATTGCACGTCCAAGGAGTTGGTGAATTTCGCCCGCCTCGGCACGATCTACATGCGTGACCTGGTCGGCGTGGCGGAGCCGAAGGTCGGCTTGCTGAATGTGGGTGAAGAAGACGAAAAGGGCGGGGCGATTGTGCGGGAGACCCATCAACTCCTCAAGCAGCAGCCCCGGATTAGGTATATCGGCAACATCGAGGGTCGCGACATCGTCGTGCCGCATCCCACGCATGGACAGGTGGATGTCGTGGTGTGCGACGGCCTCGTCGGGAATGCAGTGTTGAAGTTCTACGAATCGATGGGCGCGCTCGTGACCCGGTTGCTCACCAAGGAAAGTCCCGACTTGCTCGGTGCCAAGGAACTGGCGCCACTGATGCGATTCCTGGATTACTCTGAATACGGCGGCGCACCGCTGCTTGGCGTGCGCGGCGTTTCGATTATTGCGCACGGCGCATCGACCGCGAGTGCGATCAAGAATGCAATCCGGCGCGCCGTCGTTTCGGTCGCTCGTGGGTTGAGTGATCACACTGCCGCGGAGATGGCGCAGCATGAGTTGCCGGGTTCGATGTGAAGACGTCTCCGGTGGCGATGATCGCCGGTGTCGGCGCCGCCGTCCCGGCTGGCATCCTCACGAACGCCGATCTTGAAAAGACGCTCGACACCTCCGATGCCTGGATCGTCGAACGCACCGGCATTCGCCAACGTCATATCGCAGCACCCACCGAAACGCTGACCAGCTACTCGCTGGTGGCCGCGCAGCAGGCGATGGCGCGCGCCGGTGTCACCGCGAAGGATCTCGACGGCATCATCTTCGCGACCGTCACGCCCGATCGCCGCCTCCCTTCGGCCGCATGCGACCTGCAAGCTGCCCTCGGCGCCGACCGCGCCTGGGCGTTCGACGTGGTCGCCGCCTGTCCCGGTTGGCTTTTCGGTATCAGCGTGGCCGAAGGGCTGATGCGCGCGGCGCTCGGCGATACGATTCTCGTGGTCGGTGCGGAAAAACTTTCGTCGATTACCGACTACACCGATCGCGGTACCGCGATTCTCTTCGGGGATGGTGCCGGTGCTGCCGTGCTGAAGCGCGCCACCGATGACGGACGAGCGATTCTGTCCACCTACATGGGCGCCGACGGCAATCTTGCCTCGCTGCTTCACATTCCCGGCGGCGGATCCGCTGAACCGCTCACAGAAGCGCTGGTGCACGAGAAGAGGCACTTGATCCAGATGGCTGGCCGGGAGGTTTTCAAGGCGGCGGTGTTGGCGATGAGCCGTTCTACTGATGCTGCGATCGACCGCGCCGGCATTACCGCCGACGACATCGACATCATGATTCCGCACCAGGCCAACTTGCGCATCATCGAAGCCACCGCGAAACACGCCGAGATTTCGATGAACAAGGTGATGGTAAATGTGGACCGCTACGGCAACACCAGCTCGGCGAGCATTCCACTGGCCATTGCACAAGCAGAGGCCGAAGGACGGCTCAAGCCCGGGATGATGACGATGCTCGTGTCGTTCGGCGCCGGATTCACCTGGGCAAGCGTCGTGGTTCGGTGGTAACCATCCTGTTGTTCCCCGGCCAGGGCTCGCAGAAGGTTGGCATGGCGAAGGATCTTGCCGAGCGCTTTGTCGAAGCTCGCACGACGCTGAGCAATATCGATGCAGCGCTCGGTGCGCCGCTGAGCGCCATGATGTTCGAAGGCCCGGAGGACGAACTCACGGTGACGCAGAATGCCCAGCCGGCAATTCTGGCGCATTCAGCCGCCGTGCTTTCGGTGCTTGAAGGACGCCTGGGGACGGTGGTGGCTGCAGCGGGTCACTCGCTTGGCGAATACTCGGCGCTGGTCTCCAACGGGGTGCTGAGCGCGACCGATGCGGCGCGGCTCGTTCGCCGGCGCGGCGAATTGATGTTCGCTGCGGGTCAGGCGCGTCCAGGGGCGATGGCTGCAGTGCTCGGCCTCGATTCGGCGGCGGTGCAATCCGCTTGCGGCGAGGCCCAGATCGGGCACGCTGGTGTGGTCGTAGCAGCGAACCTCAATTCTCCCGACCAGACCGTGATTTCCGGTGATCCCGCCGCGGTGACGCGTGCTGGGGAACTGTGCCAGGCGGCCGGTGCGAAGCGCGTCCTTCCGCTCAAGGTCAGTGGTGCGTTTCATTCGCCGTTGATGGAGCCGGCGGTGGCTCCGCTGCGCGCCGCGATTGGCGAGGCCAGGCTTGGCGTGAGTGCGTTCCCGATTGTGGCCAACGTCACGGCAGATCTCGCACAAGGCGCCGATCAAGTCGCGTCCTTGCTGGTGAGTCAGCTGACGGCGCCGGTGCGGTGGTGGGAATCGATGCGCAAGCTCGCCGAGCTGCATCCTGAGGCGAGGTGGCTGGAGATCGGTCCGGGCAGCGTGCTTACCGGGTTGCTCAAGCGCATTGTGCCTGCGGCCCACTGCACGGCGCTCGGAACTGTTCCCCAGCTTGAGGCGTTCCTGGCAGCATGAGTATCTCTATCGATCTCAGCGGGCGTACCGCATTCGTCACCGGCAGCACGCGCGGCATTGGCCGCAGCATCGCCGAGACGCTGCACGCGGCCGGTGCCAAGGTCGCTGTGGTTGGGCGCTCAGAGAGTTCGGCGGCCGCTGCGGCAGCGGCGATTGGCGAACGCGCCATGGGGTTTGCCGGTGACGTGACCGATCGTGACGCGTTGCGCCGGGCAATCGCGGCATGCGAATCGGCGCTTGGCCCCATCGATATTCTCGTCAACAATGCCGGCGTGACGCGCGACAATCTGCTGATTCGCTTGAGTGACCAGGACTGGGACGATGTGATTGCCGCAAATCTGACGGCGGCGTTCGTCTCAACGCAGGCCGTGATCAAGGGGATGATGAAACGGCGGTACGGCCGGATCATCAACGTCACCAGCATCGTGGGAATTACCGGGAATAAGGGGCAGGCCAACTACGCCGCCAGCAAGGCGGGGCTGATCGGATTCACGAAGTCGGTGGCGAAGGAGTACGCGGCGCGCGGGGTGCTGGTAAACTGCGTGGCCCCGGGATTCATCGACACCGACATGACCGCCGCCTTGCCCGACACCGCACGGACCGCGTTATTGGAGTCGATTCCGCTGGCCCGCCTGGGTGCGCCAAGGGACGTTGCCGGTATGATCCTGTTTCTGGCATCCGACCTTGCCGCCTATGTTACCGGGCAGACATTGGTCGTCGACGGCGGGATGATCGGCTGAGATCACACTTCACCATTGCAATCGAGGGAACAGATGAGCGACGTGGATGAGAAGGTCAAGGACATCATTGTCGAGGAACTGGGCGTTGAGCGCGAGAAGCTCACCGACGCGGCCTCGTTCATGGAAGATCTCGGAGCAGACTCGCTCGACACGGTTGAGCTGGTGATGGCGTTCGAGAAGGAATTCGATATTGACATTCCCGACGAGGAGGCCGAAAAGCTCCGTACGGTCGGTGATGCCCTCAAGTATCTCCACGACAAGCTGGGCAAGTAGGTCGATGCGCCGCGTCGTCGTGACAGGACTCGGTCTGGTGACCCCGGTGGGGCTCACGGTGGACGAGACCTGGAACAACCTGCTCGCCGGGAAGTCCGGCGCGGCGCCGATCACGAAGTACGACCCGAGTGCCTGGGCGGTGCGATTCGGCTGCGAAGTCAAGCAGTTCGATCCACTACTCTACATCGACAAGAAGGAAGCCCGACGCTACGACCTCTTCGCCCAGTACGGTATTGCCGCTGGGCATCAGGCGATGGTTCAGGCCGGACTCGATGGTGGTGTGTCCGATCCGCTGCGGTGTGGTGCGATCGTCGGTTCTGGCATCGGCGGCATGATGACGTTTCAGGAGAACTGCGCGGCGTTCATTGAAAAGGGCCCCGATCGTGTCTCGCCGTTCTTCGTGCCGATGTTCATTCCCGACATTGCCGCCGGTCTCGTCTCGATCCGCTACAACCTGCAAGGACCAAACTTCGCCACGGTGTCCGCCTGCTCCTCTGGGGCCCATGCGATCGGCACCTCGTGGCAGTTGATTCGTGCCGGCGTGGCCGACGTCATGCTCACTGGCGGATGCGAAGCAGCAATCACCGGCCTGAGCGTCTCCGCGTTCGCCAACATGAAGGCGCTCTCGACCCGCAACGACGCGCCAGAAAAGGCCTCGCGACCCTTTGATCGCGGTCGCGATGGTTTCGTCCTTGCTGATGGAGCCGGGATGCTGGTACTGGAAGAGTACGAGCATGCGCGAGCACGCGGCGCCACCATTCTCGGCGAGATCATCGGCTACGGCGCCAGCGGCGATGCGTACCATATCACGTCGCCGCCGCAGGACGGACACGGCGCAATCCACGCGATGAAGATGTGCCTCGAGAGCGGCGGAATCGCACTCGACAAAGTCGACTACATCAATGCGCACGGTACCTCCACTCCGCAAGGCGACATTGCGGAGACCAATGCCGTGAAGGCCACATTCGGCGACCAGGCGCGCCAGCTGATGTTCGCGTCGACCAAGTCGATGACTGGGCACACGCTCGGCGCGGCTGGCGCGATCGAGGCCATCGTGTCGCTGCTGGTGGCCACGACCGGGAAGGTGCCGCCGACGATCAACAACGACGATCCCGATCCCGAGTGCGATCTGGATTGTGTGCCGAACGTGATGCGCGAGCGCAAGGTGCGTGTGGCGTTGTCCAATTCGTTTGGATTCGGCGGACACAACGCCGCACTCGCCATGCGAATGGTGTGACCGGCGCGCCGGTTCCACCGCCGCCACCGGTCGAGCCAGCCTTTCCTGGCCGTGACCGGATCGTGGCCGGCGGCGCGGCGATTGGGCTGATATTGCTTGCCGTGGGCCTGCTTACGATTCCCACGGGTGAGTTGCCTCCAGTCGCCGCAGCTTCCAAACCAGATTCTGCCCGCAGCCAACTCCAGACGCCACCGCCACCCGCACCTGTTGCCGTCGCACCACCGCCGCCGCCGCAACCGCCACCGCCGCCGCAGCGGCCGCCACAGGCAGCCGCTGCGCCAAGGGGCACGCGAGCCGCGGCGCAACCACCGAAAGTTGTCACCGCCAAACCGCAGCCAGTGAAGAGTGTCGCGACGAAGCCGCCACCGTCGGTGGTTGCCGAATCGCCACCAAAGCGCGGCAATCCGGACGAGGCAGCATGCCGACAGAACTTCGGATCCGGTGGATGGAAGGATGCCTACGCCTCGTGTGGCCGTGCCGCACAGGCAGGTAGCGTCGCAGCGCAGCGCAGCATCGCCACGCTCTTTCTCCGCGGCGACGGTGTTCGGCGGAGCGACGATAGCGCTGCACACTGGTTCGGTGCCGCCGCGAAAGGCGGCGACAGCGAAGCGATGTATCAAATCGCCGTCGCGTATGAGCGCGGGCGGGGGATACCGAAGGATGAGCGCAACGCGCTTGACTGGTACACGCGCGCCGCAAATGCGGGCTACGCGACCGCCGAGTTCGCGGTTGGTGAGATCTGCGAGAAAGGGAAACTCGGCGTCGTGAAGGACAAGGCGCGGGCGCTCGAGTGGTACAAGCGTGCCGCAGCCCAGGGGAACAAGGACGCCGTGAACAAAGTTCGCGACCTGTCGCGATGACTACGTCAAGCAACGCGCGCGCTGAGCGACTGCCCAGGGGGGTCTGGTCGTCAACGGCGATCGGTATGTCGGCTGGCGCGATTGGCTGGCTGGCAAGCGGCGCGATTTCGACGGTAACGTTCAGTTACCCGCGGCTCGACCAGTTGACCGCGCTGGCACTCGGTGCCATCACCGGTGCCGGAATTCTCGGCGCGCGGGAATTCCGGCAACGGCGCAGCCCAGGGTTTGGCGCGGCTGCCGGATCGATGCTCGGTGGCATCGGTGCGCTGACGGGCGCGTCGTTGATCGCGTTCACTCATGCTGACGTGTCGCCACGTTGGTTTGTAATTGAGCGGGTGCTGACATGGCTGTTGACCGCCGCAGGGTCAGCGACATTTCTCGGACTGTTCGTTTCGGGGCGTCGCAGGCAATGGCTGCGCGAGACGATGCTGATTGCCGGGATTGGCGGGCTCACGGCAGGAGCGATCTTCTCGCTGCCCGGGGCATCAGAGGCATGGCAAGCAATTGCCTGCATCTGGTTCGGCGGTGCAGTGGCCTTTGCCGTCGCCGGACCCGAACTGTGGCATGCGTACGCTGTCGTTGAAATGGCGCCACCGAAGGGTCGCAAGTGGAATCCGCTACTGATGCGCGAGTGGCCGCTTGATGACTCGGCTTCGCTTTCGCTCGGCGAGGCACAGGTCGCGTGCCAACAGGGACGCGTCGCCCTCTACCCGCCCGCCGGGGGACTCGTGGCCAATGGCCACTCGGTTCGTGAGCCTCGCCTTCTCGACGCCAATGTACTGCTGCTGGTCGGGCGCGCTCGCTATCACATCCAGCTCCTTCGTGCCCCGTGACCTTCACGCGCCTCTCTGTTTCGCTTTTCCTCATTGGCTTCACCGGCCAGGCGCGCGGTCAGGCACCAGCGCGCCTCGAACTCGTGCGGTGCGCTGCAGCCAGTGACGCGCCATGCTTTCAGACGGTCCAGTCGCCGGGCGTGAAACGACAGGTGGTTGCGGTTGGTGGTGACGGCATCGCTGGGCTTGGCCGAATTGCCTTGGTGGCGTGGCGTCCGCCATTGATCGCCATGCCGGCGTTTCGCGGCGTTGCAGATGCTTCGCTGCTTGCCCCGGCGGTGCGCGAGGCATTGATCATTGGCACGGTCGGAGATTCCGATCGCCCGGTGATCGCCCTGCTGCTTGCAACCGTCCTTGCATTTGTCTGGTTTGCGGTTCGGCGGCTGGGATGGGACGAATTGGAATTGGTGCCGAAGCGCGAGCGCGAGGCATCAGCACGCACCACCATTGCCGGGGCGGCGGATGACGAAGCGCCTCCGCGCAGTCCTGATGACGTGACTCGACAGACGGCGCGCCGGACGGCGTTGCGCCGATGAACCCGTCGCGGATCGCGTTCGCGCTCCTGCTCGTCCCGGGGACTCTCGCAGCACAGCGGGATCAGCAACGCACGACGTTGCTGCACTCCTGCCAGCAACTCGATCAGTCGGCCGACAAGGGGATGCAGGGTATTCGCGATCGCACCGATTGCTGGAAGCGCATGCAGTTGCAAGGGATGGGAGACTCCGTCGTGAACGCCGGATACCAGGCCGCCGTGGCCGACTACGACGCAGCCGTCAAGTCCGATTCAGTTCGTCACGCGGGTGAGGCGATTGACCAATCGCTCATCGCAGCGCAGAAGGCGATACAGGCGCGGGATATGGCGGCGGCACGGAGGCTCGTCGACGGCGTGCTCGCGACGCAGCCCGACAATCAGCGTGCGCTGGCGTTCCGTGACCGAATCGTGGCGCTCACCAAGACGCAGCAGCTGCGGAACACTCTCTTCTCCATTGCCGGGCTGGTGCTGTTCCTTGGCCTGGTCGTCGCGGGCAGCTCGCGGTACTTCGCGCGTCGACACCAGCGCCAACTTGCCGTGCAGCGGGCGGCGCAGTCGCAGGCGAAGGCGATGCTGGAGATCATTGACGGCATCGGGCGAGGAAAGATCTACACAATCGAGCAACACATCTTCCGGATTGGATCGGCGGAGTCGGATCGGCCCGAGGAGAAGAACGACCTGATCCTGAGCGACACGGGTGGTTTCATTTCGCGCTACCACTGCGCGATCGTCAGGAAAGGGGGAAAGTACTTCCTGATCGATTCCTCACTGAACGGCACCTATATGGATGAGGACCTTCTCGACCGGGGCGAGCATCGGCCGCTTGACGATGGCGACGAGTTCTCGATAGCCGGGATGGCGCGGGTCAAGTTCATGATCCTCTGACGGCGTCCGCAGTGTGGTCCACCGGTCGCGCTTGTTGGCAAATCGATCAATGTGCAAATGGAGTCCCGTTCCCGCCTCAAAGAGCAGTCCGGCCTTGATCGCACGGGCGACCTGTCTACGCAGTACCGAATCCTGCGAGAAGTCTTTCACCCGAATGTGAAATGCGTGGGACTGGCCAATCACCCAGTTCACTTCCTCCCGAGTCATCCCCTTGATGCTCAAATCCACCGCACCACCGCGCCCATAGAGAATGACATGCTCGGCGTGATCGCGACCTGATACCACAATCTGGTGGCCGAACTTTCCTTCGAAGCTGGCCGACATCAAGTCGAACTTGGCGCGGAAGTCGTCGGCTGAGAGCGACGCGGTCTTCATCTGGTCGGCGGTCAGCGGTGCAGTGGCGTTGGCATAGTTGCCTGGTACCGCCTGGCTGCGTTCGCGATAGATCGCAGCCACCGAAGCCTCGAGTGCCTGGATCCTGGGTTTGACGATCGGGTTGTTTCTCAGGTCGCTCCGGTCGAGCGTCGTGACGGCATCGGCAAATTCATCCAGCGCTCCGTCGCCGAGCCCCAGTTCGAGGAGCATTCCGCCGCGCTCGACATGGTCGTCCGCGATGATCAACAACGAATCGAGCTCCGCTGCCTGTCGGTCCGTCAGGGTGACGACACTGTTTGGTGCGCGTACCAACCCGTACCAACCCACGTAGGCAGCACCGGCGACAAGGGCGAGCGCAATCACGATGCTGCCGATCGCCGCGAACGACACATTGCGGCGGGGCGTCGGCAGGGCACCCGATGCGCGTTTCCGAGGGCGGGCGATCATGTCGGCGGCAGACGTCATCCGGCGGGTTCGTTGCTCGCCGGTCGCGAATTCGTAGGCATCGCCAAGTCCAAGCCGGATCTCGTCCCGGTCACGAAGACGCGTCGGCTCCGGGACGGGACGACCGTTCAGCGTGACCGCCGGGTCGACGGCTCGCAGCTGCCAGCCGTCGGCAATCGGCTCGATGACCGCTGCGCCCTCGTCGAGGATCAGGGGAGTCGCGGCAGCGAGTTCGCGCCGGTCGCCGGGCGTGGGCGGAATCGGGGTGAGCGATGGATCGGCCATTGAGGCGTAGTATGGGCCGAAATGACGGCCCCCGGTACCCCCACAACCCGCCACCCGGTAAATTCCGACATGTCCTCTTCCACACCTGAAACGCTGGTGCTTGCCATGGAGCGGATCCGGGACCCGGCACTGCGCCCGATCGCCGACCGAGTGGGCGAGGGGCGTCGGCTCGATGCGGCCGACGCCCGCATCCTGTACGCCACGAATGACCTGATCGGACTTGGCACGATGGCGGACTTTGCCAACCGTCGCCGTAACGGCGATCGGGTCTACTTCTCGGCCAATCAGCACATCAACCCGACCAACGTCTGCATCCTTCGCAATACGTGCACGTTTTGTTCATTCGCGAGGATGCCAAAGGAAGACGGCCATTACACCCGATCGCTCGAAGAGGTGTACCACGAGGCGGCGCAAGCGGTCGGATCGCCCACCAGAGAGTTCCACATCGTGGGCGGTCTGCATCCGAAGCTCCGGCTGAGCTACTACACCGACATGATTCGCGGGCTCAAGCAGCGCCATCCCAATGTGCACATCAAGGCGCTCACGGCGGTAGAGATTGCGCATCTGGCCCGGATCGAAAAAGTCAGCGTTCGGGAGACGCTGGAAGCGCTGAAGGAGTCCGGTTTGACGTCGTTACCTGGCGGCGGCGCGGAAGTCTTTTCGACCGCGGTGCGTGCCACGATCGCGGAGCGCAAGCTCACTGGTCAGGAGTGGATCAACGTGCATCGCGAGGCGCATGCGCTCGGGATCCCGAGCAACTGCACCATGCTGTACGGTCACATCGAGACGGCCGATGATCGCATCGAGCACCTGACGATGTTGCGAGATCTCCAGGACGAGACGGGCGGTTTCCTCACGTACATCCCGCTGGCCTATCACACCGAGAACAATGAATTGGGAGAACAACTCGGTCGGGTCGGTACGGCGACCACTGGGTATGAGGATATGAAGAACATCGCGATCGGGCGCCTCTTCCTCGACTCCATCCCGCACGTGAAGACGCACTGGCCTATGGTGACGCCGTTCATGTCGCAGATCGCGTTGTCGTTCGGATGCGATGACGTCGAGGGCACGGTGATTTACGAGCGAGTCTACCATGAAGCCGGCGCCGTGACAGAGATGGGGATGGCATACGAAGGTCTCGTCGCGTTGATTCGCGATGCAGGGAAGGCGCCGATCGAGCGAAATTCTCTCTATCAGGAATTGCGCAGCGATTTCAGCGCGCTCGACCTTCCGCATGGCGGCGATACCCGACCGAGCCGCGCCATGATGCCGGTGGTGCACGCCGCATGAGGCTCGGTCGTATTCCCTGGATCAACGCCGCACCGGTGTATGCAGCGATGGATCGCGGCATCGTGTCAGCGCCCCAGACCGTCGTCTCGGCCACCGCCGCAGAGCTGAATGACTTGCTCGCGGCCGGTGAGCTGGACCTCAGCGTGGTGTCGGCAGTGGAGTACGCACGCGACGCGGCCGCATACCACCTGCTGCCCGATCTTGCCATCAGTTGCGATGGCCCAGTGCATAGCGTCGCGCTCTTCAGCAAGCGTCCGGTGACCGAACTGCAAGGCGGTACGGTGCTCCGTACGGCCTCGTCACGCACATCGCACCTGTTACTGGAATTGCTCTGCCGGCACCGGTGGTGTGTTTCACCAAACTTCGTGACAGCACGCGCAGAGGCGAACGACCTGGCGGGACTGGAAAGTCTACCGCATGATGCCGTGCTGGTGATTGGCGACGCCGCGCTGCACCTACGCGCCAGTGGGATCTATCCGGTGTGTGTCGATCTTGGCGCAGCCTGGAAAGATTGGACCGGCCTCCCATTCGTGTTTGCCGTGTGGGCCGCGCGCCGGGACACCGATCGCGCGGCAGCATTGCGCACACACGCGCAGTTGAAGCGTTCGCGTGATTGGGGTATTACGCATCTTGACGTGATCGCCGAGGAAGCGTCGGATCGAACGGGAATTCCCCGATCCACCTGTCGCGCGTACCTCGGTGATCTCGACTACCAGCTCTCGTACCGTCATCTCGCCGGCCTCACGGAGTTCTTTGGCCGCCTGGCGAAGGACGGACTCGTGCCCGATGGATCACTCTCCTTCCTCACGGCCGCCTGATGACCACGGTCAATCGCGACAGCGCTGAATTCCGCGACTACCTCACGCTCTATGAAAAGGCACCGTTGCTGGAACTAGGGGCGCTCGCCGAGCGCGAACGGTACCGATTGCATCCGGAAGAGGTGGTGTCGTATATCATCGATCGCAATATCAACTACACCAATGTCTGCGTTGCCGACTGCGCATTCTGCGCATTTGCGCGGCGACCAAAGGACAACACCGGCTACGTCCTTTCGTTTGAGCAGATCGGTGCCAAGATTGACGAGTGCAAGGCCATTGGCGGTGTGCAGATCCTGCTGCAGGGCGGCCACAATCCGTACATCCCGTTCGAGTGGTATCTGGAACTGATGCGTTACATCAAGGCGCATCATCCGATTCACATTCACGGCTTCTCGCCATCGGAAGTGGTGTTTTTCTCCGAGCGATTCGGTATGCCGGTGGGTGACGTGGTTCGTCAACTCCGCGAAGCAGGGCTCAACTCGATTCCCGGCGGCGGCGGTGAGATTCTCGTTGACCGCATTCGTGAACGCGTCGCGAAAAAGAAGGCGCAGACCGACGAATGGCTCGGCGTGCAGGAAGAAGCCCACCGTCAGGGCATGAAGACATCGGTCACGATGATGTACGGTCTCGGCGAGACCCACGCCGATCGCATCGAGCACCTCTTTCGCGTGCGCGAGTTGCAGCAGCGCACCGGTGGCTTCACGGCGTTCATATGCTGGCCGCTGCAGCCCGAGGGAACGCCGGGGATGAGCGACTACATCAAGACTGATTCGGTGACCTATCTTCGCACGCTCGCAATGGCTCGCATCATCTGCGACAACGTCCCGAACCTGCAATCGAGCTGGGTCACGATGGGGCTGAAGGTGGGGCAGGTGGCACTGCGCTTCGGCGCCAATGACTTCGGTTCGCTGATGATGGAAGAGAACGTCGTGTCCGCCGCTGGCACGACGTACCGCTCGACCATCGCCGACATGGAACGGTCCATTCGTGATGCGGGCTTCACACCCAGACGCCGGCGCCAGGACTACTCGCTGATTACTGACGAGCCGCTCGCGGCGGTCGCATGATGCGGGTGGGGATCGGCTACGACTCGCATCGGTTTGCGAGCGACCGTCCCTTAATCCTCGGCGGTGTGACCATTCCGCACTCAGCGGGACTGACTGGGCATTCGGATGCTGACGCCGTTGCCCACGCAGTGGCTGACGCAATGCTCGGCGCTGCGGCACTGGGCGACATCGGCCGACTCTTTCCGGATACTGATCCGACGTACCAGGGCGCCGATTCGATGATGCTCCTTGCGGCAGTGCGTGACCGGCTCAGGGTGAACGGCTGGAGACTTCAGCAGGTCGATGTCACCGTAGTCGCGGAGGCGCCCAAACTTGCGCCGCACGTGGGCGTGATGCAGGCAAGACTCGCTGATGTTCTTGATGTCACCGCCGATTCGGTATCGATCAAGGCCAAGACCAACGAGCGGATGGGATTCATCGGCCGCGGCGAAGGAATCGCCGTGATGGCTGTCGCCACCATCGTGGCCGCCGCACCACCGGGATGAATTCCGGCGACACCGGCGCCGCATTCCACCTGCCGGCGTTTCGCGATTACCTGTCGCTCGAGGCCGGCCACAGCCCCAACACACTGGAAGCCTATCAGCGTGACCTGCTGCGGCTGGCCGACTTCGCCGCGAGCAAGGGCGTGCGTGATCCGCGGGATCTCACCACACCGCTGCTTCGAGAATTTGTCTTTCTCCTCAAGGACCTCGGCCTGAGTGGTGCGACGATTCGCCGCAACATCTCGGCCGTGCGCACCTGGTTCGGCTTCCTCGCCGCTGAAGGGCTGGTTGATCGCGATCCGAGTGACCGACTCGAAACACCGAAACGGTGGCGAACGCTGCCGGACGTTCTCTCGGTCGAGGAGATGCTGCGGCTGCTCGAAGCGCCCAAAGTTGAGGACCGTCTCGCCTGGCGCGATCGCGCGGTGTTAGAGCTGGCGTACGGTGCCGGTCTTCGGGTCTCCGAACTTTGCAATCTCGGCATTGGAGATTTGTTGCTCGGTGACGGCCTCGTTCGCGCATTCGGGAAAGGTCGCAAGGAACGACTGGTTCCAATCGGGCGCGCGGTGGTCGGTGCGGTGTCGGTGTACCTGCATACCACTCGGCCAATGCTCGATCGCGGCGCGTCGCAGGGCCGTGTGCTGCTCAACGCGCGCGGCAACCCGCTGTCCCGGGTTGGTGCGTGGGGGATCGTCAAGAAGTACACCACGCAGGCTGGCATCACCAAACGCGTCACGCCCCACACCCTACGGCATTCGTTCGCGACGCACCTGCTCGAGGGGGGAGCTGATCTTCGGGCCGTCCAGGAGATGCTCGGTCACGCCGACTTGTCGACAACTCAGATCTATACCCACGTGGACCGCGACTACCTTCGAACGGTCCATCACAAGTTCCATCCGCGGGGTTAGGCCGCCATGCTGTTGGTGCTCGACAACTACGATTCCTTCACCTTCAATCTCGTCCAGTACCTCGGCGAGCTCGGTGCCGAGCCCACGGTGTTCCGGAACAACCGGATCACGGTGCCGGAGGTGCTGGAGAAGCGGCCGAGGGCGATTGTGGTGTCGCCGGGGCCGAAGACCCCAGGCGAGGCCGGCATATCGGTCCCGCTGGTCCGGGCCGCGGCCGAGGCCGGAGTCCCGTTGCTGGGGGTCTGCCTTGGGCACCAGGCGATCGGCGAGGCGTTCGGTGGCCACGTGGTGCGGGCCGACCGGCAGATGCATGGCAAGACCACCGGCGTCATCCATACCGGTGATCCACTGTTCGCGGGGATCCCGTCTCCTGTCACAGTAATGCGATACCACTCCCTAATCGTCAGTCCTGACGGATTACCGGGCGAGTTGCAGGTGCTGGCTTGGGCGGGCGATCGCCCTGCTGGTTCGGAGATCATGGCGATGCGGCATGCGACGCTCCCAGTATGGGGCGTGCAGTTCCACCCGGAGTCGGTTGGAACGATGGCAGGGAAACAGCTCCTGGTAAACTTTCTCAAGCTCGCCGGCGTGACCCCGTAATCGGTTATTTGTCAAGAGGTTAGGGTGCGCCTGGAAAATCCGGCACGCATTTTGACAGCGCGATCAGTTTCTTGTACCTTGTGTCGTGCCCGTTCTGCTGGTGGTTCCCGCCCGCGTCGGCTCCACGCGACTCCCGAACAAACCCCTCCAGCCGCTCGGCGGGGCGCCCCTAGTAGCCCGCGTAATTGAACGCGCTCGCGAGGTCCCCGGCGTTGACCGGCTGGTGCTCGCCACCGATTCCGAGCAGATCGCAGACGCGCTCATGCCGTGGCACGTCGAAACGATCATGACCGCGCCATTCCATGAGTCCGGGACGGATCGTGTCGCCGAAGTAGCAGCGCTGCCTGGGTTCGCCAGCTACCACGTTGTGGTCAATCTCCAGGGCGACGAGCCGTTCATGCCGATCGGCGCTGTCGCCGGGGCGATCCAGCGCGTGCATGGTGGCGATCCGATCGGTACCGCCGCCGCGCCGCTCGATCCGATACTGCGGGACGATCCAGCGCGGGTGAAAGTGGTGTGCGACGCACGGGGCCACGCGATGTATTTCTCGCGGTCCGCCATTCCGCACGTACGCGACATCGCCGATCTCGAATCGGCCCGATGGTGGCAGCATCTCGGGGTGTACGCCTATCGCCGCGATGTCCTGCTGCAGATCACGTCGATGCGCGTTGGCGAGCTCGAGCGCTGTGAGCGCCTCGAACAACTGCGGGCACTGGCTGCCGGATTCCAGATCGGCGTCGCGTTGCTTGATCATCCCGCGCCATCTGGCATTGACACACCTGAAGACCTGGCTGCCGCCGAATCGCGGTGGCGTGAACTCGCTGAGGTATCCCGATGAGCAACTCGCCGCGCACGACCAAGTTCATCTTCGTCACCGGTGGCGTTGTCTCGTCACTCGGCAAGGGTATTGCAGCCGCCTCGCTCGGCAGGTTGCTGGTGGAACGCGGCCTCTCGGTCACGATGATGAAGTTCGATCCGTACATCAACGTCGATCCCGGCACAATGTCACCGTTTCAGCATGGTGAGGTCTACGTCACTGATGACGGCGCGGAGACCGATCTCGATCTCGGGCATTACGAGCGATTCATCGACCGTTCGCTCTCGCAGCAGAACAACGTGACCACCGGTCGCGTCTACCAGACGGTGATCAGCAAGGAGCGGCGCGGCGAGTACAACGGCGGAACCGTGCAGGTGATTCCGCACATTACCGATGAGATCAAGTCGGCGCTGCGGCGTTCGGCCCCGGGGCACGATGTGGTGCTGGTGGAGATCGGCGGCACCGTCGGCGACATCGAGTCGTTGCCGTTCCTCGAAGCGATTCGCCAATTCCGACAGGATGTGGGCCGAGAGAATGCAATCTTCATTCACCTGACGCTCGTCCCGTGGATTGCCGCGGCCGGAGAACTGAAAACGAAGCCCACTCAGCACTCGGTGCGCGACCTGATGCAGGTGGGTATCCAGCCCGATATGCTGATTTGCCGCAGCGAGCGGCCGCTCGGGCCGGAGATCAAGCGGAAGATTGCGCTCTTCTGCAACGTCGACTTCACCAGCGTGATCGAGAGCCAGAACGTCAAGAGCATTTACGAACTGCCACTCCGCTTCTTCGATCAGGGCTTCGATCGTGAGGTGTGCCAGCGCCTCGGGCTCGAGACACGCGAGCCGGACCTCACGGCGTGGTCGACAATGGTGGAACACATCCTTCATCCGGCGTCGCGCGTCAAGATCGCCGTAGTCGGCAAGTACACCGATCTCTCCGATGCCTACAAGTCGGTGGGCGAGGCCCTGCTGCACGGTGGCATCCCGCACGACGTGGGTGTGGATATCACCTGGATGTCGAGTGATCGACTGAGCACGGAATCGCCGGCAAAGCTGTTGGCGGGCTTTGACGGATTGCTGGTGCCCGGCGGATTTGGTGAGCGTGGCATCGAGGGCATGATCACCGCCATTCAGTACGCCCGCGAGAACCAGCTGCCGTTTTTCGGAATCTGCCTTGGACTTCAGGTAGCGATCATCGAGTTCGCGCGTCACGTCTGTGGCATGGCGAACACTTCCTCTACGGAATTCGCACCGGATTGCCCAGACCCGGTCATCGCGCTCATGGCATCGCAGCGCGACGTGCAAGATCTTGGCGGCACCATGCGTCTCGGCGCCTACACGGCGCGACTCCGTGCTGGCAGCAAGGCGGCACAGGCGTATGGGGTGAATGAGATTTCGGAACGTCATCGGCACCGCTGGGAAGTGAACAACGCCTATCGCGACGTGTTGGCCGAACATGGGATGAAGCTTTCAGGGCAATCGCCGGATGGCGGGTTGGTCGAGATGATCGAGTTGCCGAATCATCCGTGGTTCCTAGGCTGCCAGTTCCATCCCGAGCTCAAGTCGCGTCCGACGCGGCCGCATCCGCTCTTCGCGGCATTCATCGGCGCGGCGCATGAACACCAGACCGGCGAAAAGAAGACCGATGTCTCGCGTGCGGCGGCAGTCGCAGGTACCATCGCGTGACCAGCTGGCAGTTCGGGGCGGGTCCGTTCCTGATCGCCGGACCATGCGTGGTCGAGGATGACTCGACGATGCAGCGGATCGGCGAGCGCCTCGCGGTGATCGGGCAACGGCACGACCTGCCCGTGTGCTTCAAGGCGTCGTTCGACAAGGCGAACCGGGCGCGCGGCGATGCTGCGCGTGGCCCCGGCATCGATCACGGTCTGCGGTCGCTCGAGCGGGTGCGTGCGTCCACCGGACTGCCATTGTTGACCGATATCCATGAGGCGGCGCAGGCAACGTCCGTTGGCGAGGTGGTCGACGTACTGCAGATACCGGCGTTTCTCTGCCGACAGACCGACCTGCTCATCGCGGCTGGAAAGACCGGCAAGCCGGTGAATGTTAAAAAGGGGCAATGGATGCAGGCCGAGGCGATGGCCGGTGCTGTGGCGAAAGTGCGCTCTGGAACCACCCGCGAGGTAGCGGTCACGGAGCGAGGCACCTTCTTCGGGTATGGCGACCTCGTCGTGGATCATCGGAACTTTTCGCTGCTGCGGGAAGCGACGAATTGTCCGACGATCTACGACGCAACCCACAGCGTGCAGCAGCCGGGACGTGCCGCTGGCGGAGCAAGCGGTGGACTACGCCAGCACATTCCCGCGTTGCTCTTCGCCGCGGCCGCGGCCGGTGCTGACGGCTTCTTCATTGAGACGCATCCCGATCCGGAGCGTGCGTTATCGGATGCGGCAACGCAGTGGCCGCTGGATCAGCTGGATGGTCTCGTTGAGCGTGCGCTGGTGATCTGGCACGCTGCGCGGGAGCGTGTCGGTGTTTGACGCGGCGATTGCCAAGCGAATCCGGCTCATTGGCTTTGATGTGGACGGCGTCCTCACCGAGAATGATGTCTGGATCGGTGGCGTGTCCGACCATCGCGAGGAATTCAAGCGCTTCGACATCCAGGACGGCTTTGGTATTCGGCTGTTGCGAGATAGCGCCATCACGGTCGCGTGGGTGACCGGCAGGGTATCGCCCTCCACGTTGCTGCGCGCCGGCGAACTCAAAGTGCCGCATGTCGTGACTGTCAACGCGAATAACAAGGTGCCGGCGTTCGGTGCGCTCCTGAGCGAACTGAAGATTGGCTGGGACGAGGTGGCGTTCGTTGGGGACGACATTCCGGACATGCCGGTAATGCAGCGCGTCGCCCTGCCGATCGCCGTTGCCAATGCGCGGGACGAGGTCAAGGCGGTCGCCAAGTACGTCACCGAAGCACGCGGTGGCCACGGCGCGGTACGTGAGACGATTGACCGGCTGCTCAAGTCGCGTGGCGAGTTTGATGCGGCCGTGGCGAAGTTTTTCGCTGGTGGTGAGACGCCAACGTGACCGACGCGATCGCGACCGCCCGACGCACCGTCCGCCTCGAGGGCGAAGCAATCCTCGCCGCTGGGGAGCGGATTGACGATGCCATGACCGGGGCCGTCGACCTGCTGGCCGTGAGTGGCCGAGTGATCGTGAGTGGCATCGGCAAGTCAGGGGTGATCGCGCAGAAGATCGCGGCGACGCTCACGTCAACCGGAACCGCTGCGAGCTACCTGCATCCGGTGGAATCCCTGCACGGCGATCTTGGGCTGGTGGACGCGAAATCGGTGGCAATTCTGCTCAGCAAGAGTGGTGAAACCGAAGAGATGTTCGGACTGCTCGGTGCACTGGTCCGGCTGGATGTTCCGATCATCGCGATCACCGGCACTCGTGACTCGACACTGGGACGTGCGGCCAGATATGTGTTGGATGCAAGCGTGCAGGAGGAAGCGTGCCCGCACGATCTCGCGCCGACCACGAGCACTGCCGTGGCACTCGCGCTCGGCGATGGCGTGGCGATGGCATTGCTGGAACGGAAGGGATTTGATCGAGCCGGCTTTGCTGCTCTGCATCCCGGTGGGCGATTGGGGCGGAAGTTGTTGCTGCGGGTACGCGATGTGATGGTTGGCGCGGAACACGCACTGGCGCCAGACGCATTGATGCAGCAGGTGGTCGTCGGCTTGGCGCATGGACGCGGCATCGTTCCGATCACGAAGGATCGCAGGTTGGTCGGAGTGATCACGGCCGGCGACCTGACGCGGATCGTGGAACGGACGCCGGACTATCTCGCGTTGCGTGTCGATTCGGTGATGTCTCGCACGCCGCGATCAGTGCACCGGGATGATCTTGCGGCGGCGGCGCTCGGCATGCTTGAGCGGCATAACATCATGGCAGCGCCGGTCCTCGGTGAAGCGGATCAAGTGGAAGGGATCGTTCACCTCCATGATCTGCTCAGGTCAGGTGCCGCTTGAAGCGCCTGATATTTGTTGCGATTGTCGCGATGATCGGATGCAAGGATCGTGGGGTGCAACCGAAGCGCACGGTAGTGGCGGACAGCGCCGACCAGGTGATCGCCGGAATGACCATGACCGTGTCCTTGAATGGCGTGCTCCAGTCAAAGGTTGTTGCGGACTCGGCGTGGATGTACCAGATGCGCGGGGTAGATGATCTCAAGCGAATGACCGTGACGATGTACGATACAACCGGAAAGATCATCTCGACCGTCAAGGCGGACGCGGGCATCTACCGGGTTCGCGAACAACATCTGGACGCCCGCGGACACGTAGTCGCAACGTCGTCAGAGGGGAAAGTGTTGAAGACGGAGCACCTGGTGTTCGATAGCCCGAGAAACCTGATCACCTCAGACACGGCGTTTTCATCGACGTCTCCCAAGGGCAACGTCTCCGGGGCGCACTTTGAGGCGGATCCGGGATTCAAGAACGTGCAGATCTACAAGATGACAGGAATCGAAAAGGGCGGTGGGAAGGGCAGGGGAGTCTTGTTGCCGGGGCAGCGCGGCGGTGGCGTCAAATGATCCGCGCCGCAGCCTTGATCCTCGCGATCGTTGGCGGCGCGACTACCGGGGTTTCGGCGCCGCGTTGCCGCCTCTGGATACTGAACTCTGACCGGGAATTCAGTCGGAAGGAACTCTTCAACAACTCGACCAATGTGAACGTTGATATTGCCGGCAACGTGCGGCTGCGATGCGTGAATCAAAAGGTGTTCCTGGATGCGGACTCGATCAGCTCGATCAGCGGGGATTACATCCGCCTTTATGGGCATGTCGTTTACAAGGACTCGGTGTACCGGTTCAACGCCGACACAATGGTGTACGTGCTCCGCACCGAGCAACTTCAGGCTCGCGGGCATGTCACTGTCCTGGATAGCGCCACGGGCTCGACCCTCAAGGGACCGTACGTGGACTACTATCGGCAGGTGAAGGGCGTCAACGACAGTGCGCGGGTTGACGCGTTCTATCGCCCGACGGTTCGATACTACGACAAGCCAACGTCAAAGAATGCGCCGAAATTGTCGCCCTACATTCTGATCGGCGAGCGGCTTCGGGGATTCGGCCAGTCACGGCTGAGTGCCGACAGCGCCGTGACGCTCGAC
>JANYCP010000252.1 GCA_025360265.1 Gemmatimonadota bacterium | reverse complement strand
ATCATCGGCGTCGTCGGCGGGTCGGGTTCGGGGAAGACCACCGTGACAAAGGCGATCCAGCAAGCGATGCAGGTCCGCGCCGCTTTCCTTGATCAGGACGGCTACTACAAGGATCTCGGCCACATGACGCTCGCCGAGCGGAAGCTGGTCAATTTCGATCACCCTGACTCGATCGACACCGACCTGCTGGTGCAGCATCTGGAGCAGCTCGCGCGCGGCGAGGCGATTGAGAAGCCGACCTACGACTTTGCGGCGCACACCCGTGCCGCAGCAACCATCCGTGTCGAGCCAAACCCGATCGTGCTGGTCGATGGGATTCTGCTGTTTGCCGACAAGCGATTGCGTGATCTCTTCGATATCAAGGTGTATGTCGACGTGGCCGACGATGTCCGTTTCATTCGTCGCCTTGAACGCGATGTCGTGGAACGCGGGCGTACCATGGCAGACGTCATTCGCCAATACCTCAACACGGTGCGACCAATGCATCTCGAGTTCGTCGAGCCTTCGAAGCGATATGCGGACGTGATCCTGCCGGAAGGTGGACAGAATCGAGTCGCAGTCGAGATGATCATTGCGAGAGTGCAACTGGAACTTCAGCGGCGAGCGGGGGGTGGAGCATGAGGCATGGGGCGTGGGCCTTGGGGCTTGGGGCGATCATCGCACTGGCGGCGGGGCTTCCCGCCCAGTCCGGCCTCTTCACGGTCGATCGCTTCGCCGACATCGAGCGCATCTCCGCGCCGCGCATTTCTCCGGACGGCGCGCACATCGTCTTCTCGCGAGCGCACGTTGACCAGATGAAGGACGCTTGGGTCGGCATGCTCTGGGAAATGGAGGCCGACGGTACGCGGCAACGTGAGCTGGTGAAGGGTGGTGGGGCGCAGTGGTCGCCGGATGGCAGCCGGATCGCATATTTCGCCGACACGGAGGGGACCACGCAGCTCTGGGTGCGATACATGGACGCCGAGGGTGCAGTGGTGCAGGTGACTCGCGGCCAGAAGTCGCCCACCGCGTTCAAGTGGGCGCCAGACAGCAAGTCCATCGCATTCACGATGCCCGTCGCGGATACCGGTGGCTGGGCAATCGGCATGCCGCACCCGCCGGCAGGGGGTAGGTGGACGCCTGCTCCGAGAGTCGTGACGAGACTCCAATATCGTGCTGATCGAGAAGGGTTCCTCGATGATGACTGGAGCCAGCTGTTCGTCGTGTCGGCGGAGGGGGGCGTCCCGCGCCAGATCACTCACGGCTCGTTCAACGTCGGTGCTCGCGAGTATGGTATTCCGGGAGAAATCGGGCTTGAGTGGCTGCCAGATGGAAAGTCGATCTTGATCGACGGCAACGATGCTGCTGGTGCCGACATCCAGTTCAACATCTCCAACATCTCTTCTGTCGATGTCGCCTCGGGAGCGCTTCGACGGCTGACGCCGGAGAACGGATTCTGGCACACGCCCGTGCTGTCACCAGATGGCAAGTGGGTTGCATTCACCGGTTTTGCGAAGACAAGCGCGTCGTACCACACCTCTGACATCTACCTTATGCATCCTGACGGCAGCGTATTGCGACTGCTGTCGTCCGGATTCGATCGCGACCCGGAAACTCTCGCCTGGGTCGATAACGAAACGCTGATGTTCAGCGCCGAGGACCATGGGTCGGTCAATACCTGGACAGCGTCACTGGTGGCGAAGGGTCCGGCGATCAAGGCTGCATCGAACGGCGTGCATGTGCTGGCGTTCAGCTCGCTCTCGGTGAAAGGCGGGATTGGTGTGGCGACCCGTGCGGCACCGCAGCAGCCAGCCGAGGTGGTTCGGTTTTCGGTGAAGAAGCCCTGGGATCTGGTGCAACTCACTCACGTCAACGACGCCGTCCTCGCCGGACTGCGCTTTGGCGACGTGGAGGAAATTCAGTATCAGACTGGCGGCGTCACCAAGGTGCAGGGGTGGGTGGTGAAGCCGCCGGGGTTCGATCCGTCGAAGAAGTATCCGTTGATCATGGAAATCCACGGCGGGCCGTGGGCGATGTACAACGTTGCCTTCAACCCGTCATACCAGAATTTCGCGGCTGCCGGTTTCCTGGTGGTCTACGTCAATCCACGCGGCTCGACCGGCTACGGTACCGAGTTCGGTAACGCGATCGACAAGGCGTATCCCAGCGTCGACTACGACGACCTGATGGCGGGCGTGGACGAGGTGATCGGTCGGGGCTGGGTGGACACGACGCGAATGTTCGTGGGCGGGTGCAGCGGCGGCGGCGTGCTCTCGAGCTGGACGATTGGCCACACCGACCGCTTTGCTGCCGCAGCGGTGCGCTGCCCGGTGATCAACTGGATGTCCTTCGCCGGTCAGACCGACGTGCCGCTCTTCGGGGCCGACCTGTTCAAGCGGCCATTCTGGGAAGATCCGGCGCCGTGGCTCAAGCAGTCGCCGATCATGTATGCCGGCAATATCAAGACACCAACCCTGATCATGACCGGCGACCTCGACATGCGCACGCCGATGCCGCAGAGTGAGGAACTGTATTCCGCGCTCAAGCTGCGGGGAGTGCCAACGACGCTGTTGCGCTTCGCCGGTGAATTCCACGGCACGTCATCGAAGCCCTCGAACTGGATCCGGACGCAGCTGTATATGATGAGTTGGTATAACCGGTATGGGCCTGGAAGGTGAGATGGTTGTCATCCTGAGCGTAGGCGGCGCAGCCGCCGAAGTCGAAGGACCTCGGATTCGATCACGAGGGCCGAGGTCCTTCGACTTCGTGGTCGCTGCGCGCCCACTTCGCTCAGGATGACATTGCGCGTCACGAGATTCGCACCATCCCCGACCGGTGAACTTCACCTCGGCCATGTCGCCCACGCGATCTGCGTATGGCGCATCGCCGCCGAGCACAATGCGAAGATCGTGGTCCGGATGGAAGACCACGATCGCACGCGATGCAAGTCGGAATACGAACACTCCATTCTCGACGATCTTGATTGGCTTGGGTTTGTCCCCGATGCGGTGTCGCGCGCGTCACTCAATTCGCATCCGTCAGCGTATCGACAGAGCGATAACACCGAGCGGTATGCGGCTGCGTTCGAGAAGCTCAAGCAAGTCACCGATGTCTACGGCTGCAGCTGCACCCGCGCGATGATGCCGACGAGCGGTCCGGATGGCGAGCGGCGATACCCTGGCACCTGTCGCGGTATGCCGATCGACCGCGAGGGGCGCTTCGTGGTGCGCGCGCGGATGCCTGGCGATGAAACGGAGGTCGAGGACTTGCTGCTTGGCTCACTCCATCAACAGCCGCAGCACGATCAAGGGGACGTAGCCATTCGCGATGTCTTCGGCCAGTGGACCTATCAGTTCTGCGTCGTGGTGGACGACATGCACGACGGCGTGAACCTGATCGTGCGCGGCGAGGATCTGAAGCCAAGCACCGGACGTCAGTGGTTACTGGCGAAGCTGCTGGGGCGGACAGCGCCTTTCGTTACGGCGCATCATCCGTTGTTGTACGCGGCCGACGGCAAGAAGCTCAGTAAGCGGGATCGCTCCGAGACCGTGCGCGCAATGCGGGAACGGGGAATGTCGCGCGAGGCCGTGATCGCGGCGGCGGGCGTTGGTGTCCCGGGTGCAGGGCGGCAGGGCTCTGCGGCTCCGCGGATGTCGCCGGGCGATCCGCCCGGATGACGTAGGATCCTCTCACGCTCCATCCGAAGCGTCGCCGACAGAGCCCCGCCGCCCCGCCCCCGCCGATTACCTTGCCGCGTCTCTCGTCTCTCGTCTCTCGTTTCTCGTCTCTCCCCCATTCTCCGTCGCATTTTCTCTCATTACTAGCTCGCTAGTTGACAACCCAGCAACCCTGCCGTATACTACTAGTCAACTAGTTAATCGGGAGGGACCGCATGGGGGTCACGCTGACCGGTCGCGAACTCGAGATCATGACGATCCTCTGGCAACTGGGGTCGGGCACTGTTGCCCAGGTGCGGGAGCGCCTCCCCGATGACCTCGCCTATACCACCGTGCTTTCCCTGATCCGGACCATGGAAGAGAAGGAGCTGGTCCGGCACGAAGAGGAGGGGCGGGCGTACCGCTACCATCCCCTGATCCAGGAAAAGGCCGTGCGCCGCACCGCTCTCAAGCAGTTGGTCGAGACGCTGTTCGAGGGCGCCCCTGAACTCCTCATGACCCAACTGGTGAGCGATCGCCGGTTGAGCGATGAGGACCTGCGGCGGATCCGCGCGCTCATCGACGAGCGCCTCCCGGCGGGTGGGTCATGATCTTCCCGTGGCTGGTGTATGTATCGGCACTGGGTGCAGCCATTGCCGTTATTGCGTTGCTGTTGGAGCGGATCGCGAAGTGGTACGGCTCGCCGACGCGCTGGGTCTGGCTCGCCGCGATCCTCGTCATTGTGGCACTCCCTGCCGCGCTCAATCTCGCGTTGCCTGCCCCAGACCCGGTTGCATCGACGCCTACTCCAGTCGTTCCCGGCTTGGTGCCGATTCATCGGGCCCGCTACAGCAGGATCAACATCGACGGCACCGTGCTGGCGCTCTGGTTCCTCGCGTCGGCCGCGCTGTCAGTGCGTATCGTCGGCGGTGCACTCGCGCTTCGACGTCGCAGGAAATCGTGGATTGCGGCTAGGCTGAGCGGCGTCGAAGTGCTGGTTGCGGACGAACTCGGACCGGCGGTGATTGGCTGGACGAAACTGACGACCGTGATTCCACGCTGGGCGCTCACGTTCAACGAGCGCTCCAGAGCGTTGATGCTCGAACATGAGGCGCAGCACGCGCAATCAGGCGATCCGTACCTGCGCAGCGTCGCACTGGTGGCGCTGATCGTGATGCCCTGGAACCCGGCACTTTGGTGGGCGATGCGGCGTCTGCGCCTCGCGGTTGAAATGGACTGCGACCAGCGCGTGCTCGCGCGCGGCGTCGATCCGCGGGAATACGCCTCCCTTCTGCTCGCCGTCGGCGAGCGGATGTCAGCTACACCTTTTGCGTGGGCGACCGCACTTGGCGGTTCGCGCTCATTCCTTGAACGGAGAGTGATTGCCATGACGACACGACTTGGTCCGCGCTATCGCCGCCTCGCGATGGCAGGTGTCGGTGCGGTGATTGTTGCCTTGATTGCGATTGCATGCGCGGCGCCGGTACCGGATTCGCTGGTGACGACGGCGAACACGGAAGCGCCAACTCATGCCAAGGCGAGCACCGGGTACGAAATTGTCGCTGACACT
>JANYCP010000247.1 GCA_025360265.1 Gemmatimonadota bacterium | reverse complement strand
CCTTCAGCGCCACCTTCCGCTTGTGCTTGATATCCTCGGCGAGATACACCGTCGCCATCCCGCCCTGGCCCAGTTCGCGCTCGATGAGGTAGCGGTCCCCAAGGGCCGCGTTCAGGCGGTGGATGGCGTCAAGCGTCAATCAGCGCTCCGGTGCGAAGTGGCGTTATTAATGTAACGGCCAAAACACTCCTGGAGGACCAGCATGCCCCTGAATGCCCTGGCCGAAGAAAAGCGGGTCATTTTTGCCTCCTCCCTCGGCACCATGTTCGAGTGGTACGACTTCTACCTGTACGCCACGCTGGTGCCGTTCTTCGCGGCACTCTTCTTTCCGAAGGGAAACGACACCGCCGCGTTGCTTTCGGCGTTTGCCACGTACGCCGCCGGATTCCTGGTGCGGCCGTTCGGCGCACTGGTCTTCGGCCGCATCGGCGACCTCGTTGGACGCAAGTACACCTTTCTCATCACAATCATATGCATGGGCGCCGCGACGTTCGCCGTGGGGCTGTTACCGACCTTCACGACGATCGGCTGGCTCGCGCCGGTGTTGCTGGTCACGCTGCGCTTGGTGCAGGGCCTCGCCCTCGGTGGCGAGTATGGCGGTGCAGCAACCTATGTCGCCGAGCATGCGCCTGCGGGCAAGCGTGGGCTCAACACCAGCTGGATTCAGACGACAGCCACGATTGGCTTCTTCCTCGCACTGCTGGTGATCCTCGCCTGCCGCAGCAGCATGAGCACCGAACAGTTCGCCGCATGGGGCTGGCGTATTCCGTTCGCCCTCTCGGTCGTCCTCCTCGGTTTCTCTGTCTATATCCGGCTCAAGCTCGAAGAGTCGCCGGTGTTTCTCCGGATCAAGAGTGAAGGGAAGACGTCCGCCGCACCGCTCACCGAGAGCTTCGCGCGCTGGGGCAATGCGAAGGTGGTGTTGCTGGCGTTGTTCGGCGCGACCGCGGGCCAGGGTGTGGTCTGGTACACCGGCCAGTTCTATGCGCTGTTCTTTCTCACCATCACGCTGAAGCTCGACTATCAGCACGCCTACGGACTCATTGCGGTTTCGCTGCTGATCGGCACGCCGTTCTTCATTTTCTTCGGCTGGCTGTCAGACAGGATTGGCCGCCTCAGGATCATGATGTTCGGCTGCCTCATCGCCGCGGCGACATACTTCCCGCTCTTTGCTGGACTCACGCACTTCGTCAACCCGGCACTCGAAGCGGCGCAGGCGAAAACGCCGGTGTCCGTGACGGCGACCGGCTGCACCTTCCATCTCTTCGTCGGCCCGTGGTCCCGGTTCAACGAATGTGACAAGGCAAAGGATTTCCTGACGAAGGCAGGAGTGTCATTCACCTCGCATAAGCCGGCTGCGGACAATGCACTGAAGATCGTGACAACAGTCGGGGCGGTCGAGCTCACAGGGTTCGATACGAAAGCGTACGGCGACGCACTCAAGAATGCCGGGTTCCCCTCGCAGGCGGACCCGGCACAGGTCAACTGGGTGATGGCGGAGCTGATCCTGATCGTGATGGTGCTCTATGTCACCATGGTCTACGGCCCTATCGCGGCGTTTCTTGTCGAGCTATTCCCGGCGCGGATTCGGTATACCTCGATGTCGCTGCCGTATCACATTGGCAACGGCTGGTTTGGCGGAATGTTGCCACTGCTGGCCACCGCGGTCGTGGCGGCGACCGGCAACATCTACAACGGTCTCTGGTACCCGATTGGCGTGGCGATCATGTCGCTGGTGATTGGCACGCTCTTCCTGCGGGAGCGGCAGGGGGCAACCGGCACGCTCGACCCGTAGGAGATCACGATTTCGGTGTGCGCCACCGCCGGCCGAGTATCGGAATTCGTCCCAGGATCTTGTTGCGGGTCCGCACCGGATGGCTGCGAATCACCATCGCATGGATTCTGGGAAGCCAGCGCTTCAGTTGGATCATCCACGTCTCGACTCCACCGATCACCACTTCCTGTCGGCGCGTCGTCACGGCCTGCACGATCTTCCTGGCGCATTCGTCGGCGCTCATGGCGTTGTCATACACTGACAGCACTCGACCGTATGAACCACCACTACCGGTCAGCGCGTGCGCAGTGATGTCGGTCTTGATGAACCCCGGGATCACGAGTGTCACCACGATACCACGATCATATTCTTCGGCCCGCAGCGATTCGAAGAAGCCGTGAAGCGCATGTTTTGCCGCGGCGTAGGCCCCGAGCTGGGGCGAGCCATAGGTGCCCGCCATGCTGCTGATGACAACGAAGTGCCCATCATGGCGCTCGATCATTGCCGGGAGCAGGGCCTGAGTCAGGAGGGCAGGGCCGAGATAATTGGTGTGAAGGATCTGTTCGTGGACGGGGCGAGATGTGTTCACCACGCGCTCGCGCGCAGCGAGGCCGGCGTTGTGAACCATGGTATCGACCTGACCGAAACAGGCGACCGCTTCGGCGGCGCGACCGGGGATCGAGTCGAGATCCGCGAGGTCGAATGGGATGGTGTGCACGTTGGTGGTGCCGCACTGGCGTTGCACATCGGCCAGGGCATCGGCGCGGCGCCCCGAAAGAATCAGGCGAGCGCCAGTGGCGGCGTACGCGATTGCGAGGGAACGCCCGATGCCGGACGTCGCCCCGGTGATCCAGATCACCGTTCCGGCGCTTACCTGTTCTGACATGGGGCCGTATCTTGTCGGTTGTGGCTGGTGCGGACCCGCACTGGCCGATCGCCACTCAACAGGAGACTCGCATGCGTCGTATCGCCATGGTCGTCACTGCCCTCACGTTGGTCGCCTGTGCCAAGAAGGAAGAAACACCGGCGACTCCTGGCGGTGCGATGGCCGCAGCGCCAATCGATCTCAAGACCGTCGCTGGCGAGTGGAACTTCAAGACGATGGGCCTGACTAGCGATAGCGTGCTGGCCACGGGCACCCTGGTCGCCACCGCCGACACCGCTGGCTGGACGATGACGCTGGCTGGTCGCCCGACGATGGCCCTGAAGATCACCGTCTCG
>JANYCP010000245.1 GCA_025360265.1 Gemmatimonadota bacterium | reverse complement strand
CCTTCAGCGCCACCTTCCGCTTGTGCTTGATATCCTCGGCGAGATACACCGTCGCCATCCCGCCCTGGCCCAGTTCGCGCTCGATGAGGTAGCGGTCCCCAAGGGCCGCGTTCAGGCGGTGGATGGCGTCAAGCGTCAATCGGAGCTCCGCAGGGAAGTACCATTATTAATATGGTGCGGCGCGAGAACTGGTCCGAGCTGGTGCGGGCGATCACTCGGCGCGGTCCTGAAGGGGTGGCGGTACTGAGTGTCCGTCAGGTCGTCGCGTCCGCGACCACGCCGCCGGCGGCGCGCCGCGTGGTTCGCCCGCGCAGGATCAGCTTGGCCATCGACTTCACCGTGTGCAACGGCCGGTTGTCGATCGCCGACCCGCGGTAATGGCAGAGCATCGAGCAGCCGGTCTCGCAGCCCTTGTAGCACGAGCTCTGCTCGCGCAGGTCCGCGGTGGTGTACTCCAGCAGTGGCTTGTTGAGGCGGCCGCGTTGCGCCGAGCAGAGCTGGACGTTGCCGAACTCGTCGACGTAGAAGAAGCGGCCACCGGCGCGACATTTCCACTTGCTGTTGGCCACGCCTTTCAGGAGGTTCGCGCCGTATTCCTGCTCGATGTACGAAAACGGGTCGCTGGACTGGTAGTAGTGTTGCCACAAGTTGAGATAGTCCTGGCCGCCGATCGCCACGGCGCCATTTGAACCATGCAACAGGTCGATCGATACCCGCAGCCCCATCGCCTTCACTTCCGCGAGCATCCCCTTGAATCCGTCCTTCGTCTGTTCGCAGAGGACCAGGTTGATGTTGACGTCGAACTTCGCGAACCGCTTGAGCAATTCCAGCTTCGGCCGGAGCGTCTTGAGGTTCTTCTGGATGAACCTGGTTGGATCCGGGCTCACCGCGTCGATGCTGATCTCGAGATTGGACAACCCCGCGGCGTTGAGCCGACCGATGATCTCCTTGGTCAGCAGGAAGCCGTTGGTCGTTAGCGACACCTGGGCCTTGCGATCAGCGTATGCCACAATCTCTCCGATGGCCGGATGCATCAGTGGCTCGCCACCAAGCAGAGAGACGTTGATGACGCGAAGCCGGTGCAGCACATCGATCCGTTGCTTCAGGACGGTGAGCGGAATCATCTCCGACACCTTGTCATACTCCGTGCAATAGCCGCAGCTGAGATTGCATCGCCGGGTGATGATGAGCTGGGCCTCAACGGGCGCCCGCCGGAAGACGAGATTCATGATCGAGCGGACCGGATGCTTGACGTTCATTGGGGTACCTGAAGGAGGAGGTTTTGCCTGCTGATGCGGGCCGCCAGCTGTACGGCGAGTGTCGTGAGTCCGAGGGCCAGTAGTTCGAGGGCGTGATGCGCCATGGCGATCGCTATGGCGGCGGTGAATGGGATGCCGGTCTCCTTCAATCCGAAGGCCAGGGCCGCTTCGTAGGTGCCGACGTTGGCTACCGAGATCGGGACGAGCACGCTGACGTTCAGCACGATCACGGCGATCAGGAGTTGCGCAATCGTTGGCGAAAACCCCATCCCGCCACACAAGACCTGCAAGGCAAGCAGCTCGGCAACCCAGGCCCCGACGCTGAACGCTGCGCTCACCAGGACCGGACCAGGCGCCTTCAGCCCGGATAGCCCGGTACCGATCTCGCGGGCGGCGGCCCTGATCCGCGGCAACCACGTTGCCCGTGCCAGCCAGGCGGCCGCGACCCCGAGTGCGGTCACTACGCCGATGCCGAGCGCGACCTGCCGACCTGGCAATGCGTTGCGTGCTCCCGTCAGCAGGAGGCCGAAGGCCCCGCCGGCCCCACAGATGAGAATCATCGAGCCGACATCGATGACCTTGTCGGCAAGTACCGCCCCGGCCGCGCGCGACAGGTTTACGTCCGCGCCGGTGCCTTGGCGGTTCACCAGCATCGCCTTCATGACATCCCCGGCACGACCCGGCGTCACGGTGTTGGCGCACTCTCCGACGGTGAACGCCCGCATCGCGACCGACACACGGACCCCGGCGAATCGCGGGATGATCGCCCAGAATCGGAGCGCCTGACAGAGGACCTGGACGACGATGAGGCACAACGCGACGAGCACCATGGAGAGGGGAATCCGGGACAGGCCGACCCACAACTGCCGGGCGTATTCGCGATGCGTCAGGAGCAGGGCCACTGCCCCACACCCCACGGCAACCGCGAAGAGCCACACGAGTCGAACTCGGAACCGCGGGTGCTCGAGCCGTTGAACCTCTTTCATCGAACTCCAGACGTAAGAAGGATCCCCGACCCCAACACAGTATACGGCGAGTGCAAGAACTTCGCTTGATGGTGTGCCCGTCGTGCCGTGCGGGATCCCTTCAGGCTGGTTGGAGGCTACATTCTGCGGGTGTAACGGCCACGAACCAGCAGGAGCCCATGCAGAGCCGATGGCAGGATGACGACGCGAACGCATGCCATGGTGAACTGGCCCTGCGAGCCTATACGTCGCGCCTGCTCGGGCAGGACCCGTCGCTGGTGCTCCATGGCGGCGGCAATACCTCGGTAAAAATCACCGAGACCAACATTCTCGGTGAAGCAGAACGAGTACTCTATGTGAAAGGCAGCGGCTGGAACCTGGAGACAATTTCCGCCGCCGGTTTCACGCCGCTTCGGCTGGAGTACCTGAAGCAGCTGGCGCAATTACCCTCCCTGTCAGATACCGAAATGGTCAATCAGCTGGTCACGCACCAGACCAGGTCCGCCGCACCGGTGGCATCGGTCGAGGCCATTCTCCACGCCATCCTGCCGCATCCCTGGGTGGATCACACCCATGCCGACGCCATCGTGTCGGTCACCAACACGGCCGATGGCGAGCGACGCATTCGCGAGATCTACGGCGACAGTGTCGTTGTCATCCCCTATGTTATGCCCGGGTTTGATCTCGCGAGGATCTGCGCCGATCGCTTCGCGGTCGAAGCAGGCGTCAACACGATCGGCATGGTGCTCCTCAATCATGGCATTTTCTCATTCGGGCAGAGTGCGCGAGAATCCTATGAGCGAATGATTGCGCTGGTCGGGCGCGCGGAAGAATATCTCCAGCAGCAGGGCGCATGGCAGCATGAATCCGCGGCGGCAGCGGCGGCCCATGGGATGGACCTGGCGCGCGTGCAGGCCGCCTTGCGATTGGATATTTCCAGGGCAGCGGGCGTTCCGATGATCGTGGCGCGACATGCCGACGACCGGAGGCTCGCGTTCGCGCGCCGTGCCGATCTTGCCATGATCGCGCAGCAAGGACCGGCGACGCCCGACCATGTGATTCGCACCAAGCGACTGGCGATGCTGGGGCGTGACGTGGCAGGATACGTCGCACGCTATGCGGAATATTTCCAGGCCCACGAGCCGCACGCAAATGAGCGCAAGGTCATGCTCGATGGGGCACCGCGCGTTGTCCTCGACGGCGAGCTCGGCCTGTGCGCGGTGGGAACGAATGCCCGGGAAGCGGCCATCGTCGCCGACATCTACGAGCACACCATCGACATCATCCAGCGCGCCACGGCGCTCGGAGGCTATCAGGCGCTCCCAGCCCGTGACATTTTTGCGGTGGAATACTGGGACCTGGAGCAGGCCAAGTTGCGCGCCGGTGGCCCACGCGCCCCGTTCAGCGGCGAAGTTGCGCTGGTCACCGGCGCGGCCTCCGGCATCGGCCGGGCCTGTGTCGAATCGTTGCTGGCGCGCGGGGCAGCAGTGGTGGCGCTCGACCTGAACGCGCAGGTCGCCGCGATGCACAACAGCGCCAACTTCCTTGGCCTGCAGTGCGACCTGACGCAGGAGGTGCAATTCACCCAGGCGCTAGTGCAAGGCGTCGAATGCTTTGGCGGGCTGGATATGCTGGTGCTCAACGCCGGCATCTTCCCCGGCGGGTGCAGGATCGACGCGCTTGCGGGCGACGAGTGGCACAAGGTGATGGGGATCAATCTCGATGCCAACCTGACGGTGATGCGTGAATGCCACCGCTTTCTCGCGCTCGCGCCCGGCGGCGGCCGCGTGGTGGTTATCGGCTCGAAGAACGTTCCCGCGCCCGGCCCAGGGGCGGCAGCCTATTCCGCTTCCAAGGCTGCGCTCAACCAGCTGGCGCGTGTCGCGGCGCTGGAGTGGGGCGCCGACAACATCCGCATCAATTCGTTGCACCCCAATGGCGTGTTCGACACCGGCTTGTGGACCGAAGACGTGCTGGCTGGACGCGCCCGGCAGTACGGCCTCTCGGTGGAAGAGTACAAAAAGAACAATGTGCTCAAGACCGAAGTGACCAGCCGGGACGTGGCGGAACTGGCCGCGGCATTGTGCGGGCCGTTGTTCGCCAGGACGACGGGTGCCCAGATTCCGGTCGACGGCGGCAATGAGCGAGTGATTTGATGTCGGCGGCTACGGGATCGAGTCCCATCCTGGGCATCATCGGCGGCAGTGGGCTGTATGACATGGACGGCCTCGCCGACCGACGCCGGGTGGCAGTGGCATCTCCCTTTGGCGCGCCGTCCGATGAGCTGCTCTTCGGTACCCTGAACGGACAACAGCTGGTCTTCCTGCCGCGTCACGGGCGCGGTCACACGATCCCGCCATCGGAAGTCAACTTCCGCGCCAACATCGACGTGTTGAAACGGGTCGGCGTCACCGATGTCATTTCAGTGAGTGCCGTCGGCTCACTCCGAGAAGCGCTGACGCCGGGAATGTTCGTGATCGTGGATCAGTTCATCGATCACACCGTGGCGCGCGCCAGGTCGTTCTTCGGCACCGGACTCGTAGCGCACGTGTCGATGGCGCACCCGGTTTGCTCGCGGCTGGGGCAGCATGTCGCCACCGCAGCCACCGACGCCGGCATTGCCACCCACCACGGCGGCACATACCTGGTGATCGAAGGCCCGCAATTCTCCAGTCGGGCGGAGTCCGAACTGTACCGCAGCTGGGGGTGCGACGTGATCGGCATGACCAACATGCCCGAGGCCAGGCTCGCTCGCGAAGCCGAACTCTGCTACGCCACGGTTGCGATGGTCACCGATTTCGATTGCTGGCATCCAGATCATGACGCGGTGAGGGTGGATCAGGTTATCGCGATGGTCGGTGCAAACGCCGGTAACGCCCGCGCACTGCTGGCACATGCTGCGCCCAAGGTGATCGCAGATGGTGACGCGACGCGTTGTGCCTGTCGCACGGCGTTGGAGCATGCCATCATCACCGCACCGGAAGCGCGCGATGCGGCCCGGGTTGACCAACTGGACGCCATCGCCGGGCGGGTGCTCGGGCGATAGATTGCGATGAACTCGATTCACTCCCGAAGGCCGCCGCATGCCGATCAGATCCAGAATCCGGACCGTACCGCATTATCCAAAACCGGGCGTGATGTTCCGCGACATCACCACGCTGCTCAAGGACCCGATCGGGCTCCGTATCACCATCGACGACCTGGCGCGCCGATACACCGACATGCGCATCGATAAGGTCGCCGGTATCGAAGCGCGTGGTTTCATTGTCGGCGCGCCATTGGCCTATGCACTGGGCAAAGGATTCGTGCCCATCCGGAAGACCGGCAAGCTCCCCGCCGCTACGGCCGGCCAGGATTATGCACTTGAGTACGGCACCGACCGGATCGAGATGCACGTCGACGCGATCGAACGCGGTGAACACGTGTTGCTAGTGGACGACCTGATCGCCACCGGCGGCACCGCGGAGGCGGCGTGCAAACTCATCGACAGCGTCGGCGGCGCGATCGTCGAATGCTGCTTCGTCATTGACCTGCCCGATCTGGGTGGCCGCGCGCGACTGGAAAACCAGGGACACACGGTGTTTACCCTGTGCGCGTTCGAGGGGGAATGAGTGCGCGTTGAGACACTTCGCTGGGCGCACGACAAGCTGGAGATGATCGACCAGCGCATCCTCCCCGCAGAGTTCCGGTACCTGAGCTACGACTCGGCTGCCTCGGTCGCGGCGGGAATCCAGAGCATGGTGGTGCGCGGTGCGCCGGCCATTGGCGTCGCGGCGGCGTATGGCGTGGCGCTCGAAGCGTTGCGCTGTCAGACCGCATCAGCCAGCGAATTCACACGCTGCATGGATGCGGGACTTGCGGAGCTTGCGCGTAGTCGCCCGACGGCGGTGAATCTTTCGTGGGCGCTGCAGCGGATGCGCCGCGTGTGGGATGGCGTGGCCCACGGTGCACCAGCGAAGATTGCGGCGCGGTTGCTCGACGAGGCCCACGAGATCCTGGCCGAGGACATTCGCATCAACCGGGCGCTGGGTGCCCACGGGGCCGCACTGCTGGCGGATGGAGCGCGGGTATTGACCCACTGCAACGCCGGTGCGCTGGCGACCGCCGGGCATGGTACCGCATTGGGCGTGATTCGCTCCGCCGTGGCGGCCGGCAAGACCATCTCGGTGATCGCGGACGAAACGCGGCCCTTCCTGCAAGGCGCACGGCTGACGGCGTGGGAAATGGTGCAGGAACAGATTCCGGTGACGCTCATCACCGACAGCATGGCCGGGCACATGATGGCGGAAGGTGAAGTCGATGCCGTCATCGTCGGTGCGGACCGGGTCGCGGCGAATGGTGACGTCGCCAACAAGATCGGAACGTATATGGTCGCGGTGCTGGCCCGGCGCCATCGCATTCCGTTCTATGTGGCGTGCCCCCTCTCAACGCTCGACCTCACCATTGCCAGCGGGTTGGACATTCCCATTGAAGAGCGTCACGCCGATGAGGTGCGGGGCTTTCGCGAGTGTCGCTGGGCGGCTGACGGCGTGAAGATTCGCAATCCTGCCTTCGACGTTACGCCAGCAGAGCTGGTGACGGCGATCATCACTGAGCGCGGTGTGGTGCATCGGCCGGATGCGCCGCAGCTGCGCCGAATGGGCGAATCGCTCTGACCGGGCCAATCCGAAGACGCGCCGATCGTGTCACGCTGCCGATCGGTACATTCCCGCCCGAAGAAAAACGGGTCATCTTCGCCTCGTCCCTCGGCACGATGTTCGAGTGGTACGACTTCTATCTCTACGCCACGCTGGTGCCGTTCTTCGCGGCACTCTTCTTCCCCAAGGGGAACGACACCGCCGCGTTACTCTCGGCGTTTGCCACCTATGCTGCCGGATTCCTGGTGCGACCGTTCGGCGCGTTGGTTTTCGGCCGCATCGGCGACCTCGTCGGGCGCAAGTACACTTTTCTGGTCACCATCATCTGCATGGGTGCGGCGACATTCGCGGTGGGGCTGTTGCCGACGTTTGCAACGATCGGCTGGCTCGCGCCGGTGTTGCTGGTCACGCTGCGGTTGGTACAGGGCCTCGCACTCGGTGGTGAGTACGGTGGTGCGGCGACCTATGTCGCCGAGCACGCGCCGGCAGGGAAGCGTGGACTCAACACCAGTTGGATCCAGACGACTGCGACAATCGGATTCTTTCTCGCACTGCTGATGATCCTCGCGTGCCGCAGCAGCATGACCACCGCTCAGTTCGCCGCGTGGGGCTGGCGCATTCCGTTCGTCCTCTCGGTCGTCCTCCTCGGTTTCTCCGTCTATATCCGGCTCAAGCTTGAAGAGTCGCCGGTATTCCTCAGGATCAAGAGTGAAGGGAAGACGTCTGCCGCACCGCTCACCGAGAGCTTTGCCAGGTGGGGCAATGCGAAGGTGGTATTGCTGGCATTGTTCGGCGCAACGGCGGGGCAGGGCGTGGTCTGGTACACCGGCCAGTTCTATGCGCTCTTTTTTCTCACCATCACGCTGAAGCTCGACTATCAGCACGCGTACGGGCTCATCGCTGTTTCGCTGCTGGTTGGCACGCCGTTCTTCATTTTCTTCGGCTGGCTGTCGGACAAGATCGGCCGACTCAAGATCATGATGTTCGGCTGCCTCATCGCGGCGGCGACGTACTTCCCGCTCTTTGCTGGACTCACGCACTTCGTCAATCCGGCGTTGGAAGCGGCGCAGGAGAGAATGCCCGTGTCGGTGACGGCAGCTGGCTGCACCTTTCATCTCTTCGTGGGACCGTGGTCGAAGTTCAACGATTGCGACAAGGCAAAGGATTTCCTGACGAAGGCGGGGGTGTCATTCACCTCGCATGAGCCTGCGGCCGAGAGCGCAACGAAGGTCGTGACAACAGTCGGCGCGGTCGAGCTCACAGGGTTCGATGTGAAAGCGTACGGCGATGCACTCAAGGCTGCCGGCTTTCCGGCGCAGGCCAATCCGGCGCAGGTCAATTGGGTCATGGCAGAGCTGATCCTGATCGTGATGGTGCTTTATGTCACCATGGTCTACGGGCCTATCGCGGCGTTTCTTGTCGAGCTATTCCCGGCGCGGATTCGGTATACCTCGATGTCGTTGCCGTATCACATTGGCAACGGCTGGTTTGGCGGAATGTTGCCACTGCTGGCCACCGCGGTGGTGGCGGCAACCGGCAACATCTACAACGGTCTCTGGTATCCGATTGGCGTGGCGGTCATGTCGCTGGTGATCGGCACGCTCTTCCTGCGGGAGGCCAAGGCGGGGACGGGTTCGTTCGACTGCTAGCTGGGCGCTTACCCTGCGTGGCACCGGGCCGTATCTTGTGGGCTGTGGCTGGTGCGGGCCCGCGCCGGTCGAATGCCCCTCACTCGGAGATTTGCATGCGTCGTTTCGCTATGGTAGTCAGTGTTCTCGCTCTTGCAGCTTGCGGCAAGAAAGATGAAGCGCCGTCGACACCCGCTGGTGGTGCCATGGCCGCTGCGCCGATGGACCTCAAGGCCGTCGCCGGCGAGTGGAACTTCAAGACGATGGGCCTGACTAGCGATAGCGTGCTGGCCACGGGCACCCTGGTCGCCACCGCCGACACCGCTGGCTGGACGATGACGCTGGCTGGTCGCCCGACGATGGCCCTGAAGATCACCGTCTCG
>JANYCP010000177.1 GCA_025360265.1 Gemmatimonadota bacterium | reverse complement strand
GACAATGCGCGTCTTTGGCCTCTGGCTGGGGCCACTGATCGCCGGCGCCATCCTCCCCTGGATCCTCCTGCGGGCGCGACCGAAAATGTTGCACGAGCTGGTGACGACGGAGCGAAATACGCTGGTCGTCATCGGACTTGGGCTTATCGGCCTGTTTCAATTCGCGGCGATTCACGCCGAGCCGCGATTGATTGCGCCGTTTGGATTGATGCTGGCGCTGGGCGTCATTCACTGGTGCTTCGCGGCTGCGTCCCCGGAAACGCGACTGACGCGGTTGCTCCCATTGCGTGTCGGCTTGGCGTGGCTCGGTGTCGTCGCAGTGATTGGATTCGGTGTGTTCCGGATGAATGAAGCGCTGCAGTCGGCGCAGCGGCTACAAGGCGTGACGACACAACTCGATGAAGTGCGGCGTCGCATGGCAATCATGACCGACGGACCGGTGCCGATCGGCGTGGTGGGCCCTGCTGCGCCGATCATGGCGTCGGCATTCTGGGCGAACACGCACATCGTCATGCAGGTGGCGCCAGCCTACGCTGCATTGATCGCAACGCTGCCAAGGGCAGCTCAGGATTCAATGATTCTGAGTTTGTTCCGCGGAAAGGTCCCGATGGTCTGGCGCACGTCTGCCGACGGCGGCATGCAGATGCTGGCGATTCCGCCGAACTGACGCGAGCACCCCTTCCAATACCGAATTCCGTTGATAGCTTCTGCCGCCCGTTCACTTCCACCCATCAGGGGATGTCATGTCAGGGATCGCACTCAACGCTGATAGTACCAATGCTGCCCTCACCGTCAACGATCTGCAGCGCAGCATCAAGTTCTACACGGAGGGACTTGGCTTCGAGATCGTCTACCGCTACGAGCACGACGGTACGCTCAAATACGTCCGGATGCAGGGCGGCCAGGTGACGATGGGAATCGGCCAGGACGATTTTGCGAAGGGGCGCGATCGGAAGAAGGGAGTGGGCATGCGCTTCTGGTTCACGACCAAGCAGGACCTCGACGCCCTTGCCTCGCAGATCAAGGCGGCAGGATTCGAGATCGCCCACGGCCCGGCGGCAACGCAGTGGGGCTCGACCGAGCTTGCCGTCGTTGACCCGGACGGCTTCAACATCTCCTTCGAAAAGCCGGCCTGATTTCGCGGCGTTAGTCGAACGGCCTGTCGGTCATCATCGCCTGCCAGGCCTTCGCTATGCGCTCCGACAACAACCAGCCCGTGGACTCAGTCGGAATGCGCCCCTCCGGCACTGCCTTGTAGGTGCGCGTCTTCAGGTCGCCGAGAAATCCGCTCCGCTCGGCGACCGATTTCAGCTCTGTCGGATGCAGCGGGTCTACGCGCGTCGAGAGCGCGTCCTCATAGAGCAGAAGCGCCACGTCCCGGGACCTGCCGACGATATGTCCGGCACCCGGTTCCTCGGCGAGCGCCCAGAGCGCTCCACCACGTCGATTCACGGCGAAGAGCCCGGTAATCGTACTTACACGCGAGTCGAGGTCCTTGCCACCGATGAAGAGAATCCCCGGAACGTTGCGAGCCGCCTGCGACGTCAGTGCGGTGTAGTAGATGCCGCCCTTGTTCACGACGAAGGCGATGACGCGCTCCGGTTTCCAGTTCACGAATTCGTAGTTGAACTGACCGCCAGCCGACATGCCCCACAGCAACAGCGGCGCGGAGGCGAGTTCGGCGTGATGCGCCGACGCAGCGAACGACGCCATCGCGTCGAGCAACGCCTGGCCGCTGCCGCGTGATACGTTCACGTAGTCTTCGATAAAACTCTGATCGTGCACCTTGTCGGTAAATCGCACGCCGATCAGCGCAAGGTTGTGTCGTGTCGCGAACACCTGCCAAACGGTGTCGGCCACCTGCGGGCGCCCGTCACCGTTCGATCCCGGAACCAGCGCGAGCACCCCCTGCACCGGACCGGCGTTGACTGGCAGCCAGAGCCGGAACTCACCCTTGTCGAAGTTGGCGCCCGGCGGCATGGTGAGGTCGAGTGTGGTGGCGGTGCCCTGCGCCGCCATTGCATGCAACGGACCGGCAATCAGTGTTGCCACAAGCAGCGATCGCAGGATCATCGGGGTTTGGGCCTCGGTTTGGGCTTCACGTCGTCCTTGTCGCGATCCTTGTCATCGATCGTCAACGTCATAGGGAAAAACAGCGCCGCCTTCACTGCCGGGTACGGCTTCCCCCATCCGCGTGCGTCTTGCCAGAGAATCCGGTTGAGCGCCTCCGATGGAGCCGCGTCGGGCACGCGAAAGTTCATTCGCGCCGACGCAAGGGCCGCCGCTCGCTGTGCGCCGCGTACCTGCGCCGGTGGAGGGTTGACCGCATAGATGGACTGCGTCGGTTCGATCGCACTGTATGTTCGCGTGTCGGGTCGTTCGTCTGGACCGATGAAGCTCCGGCCCAGATCGTTGGCCACCAGGTCGAAGATCGACAATGCCGGAAGCCCAAGAATCAACTCAATGGTCTTGAGCAGGCTCGGATGACTGTAGAACGTTGAATCGACAGTGCCACGTCGTGTGAATGGCGAGATCGCAAGCGCCACCGTCCGGTGACCGTCGATGTGATCGACGCCGTCCTGGGCGTCATCTTCCACGACCAGGATTGCCATCTTGCCCCAGAACTTTGAGTGACTGAGGCCGTCAACAATCCGACCAAGGGCCAGGTCGTTGTCGGCGACGCACGCCTTGGGTGTGCACCATCCCGCACCAGTACCGTTGGTGTGATTGCTCGGCAATTGGAGGATGACCAGATTCGGCATGCTGTCGGCATGCTGCCACGCGGCGAGATGTTCAAGAAACATGTCGGC
>JANYCP010000156.1 GCA_025360265.1 Gemmatimonadota bacterium | reverse complement strand
TGGAATGGTGTGGAATCCGATGTTGCCCGGTATCACGCCGGTGCCCGCGCGCGATCATTTCGTGCGAAGCAAGGATGCCGTTGCACCACTGCCGTCCACCGATGATGCAATTGCGTTCGCGCCGGTCACCGCGCTGTCGCGTTGGATCGAATCTCGGCAACTAACGTCCGAACGCCTCACCAACATCTACCTCGAGCGCATCGAGCGGCTGAACCCGAAAATCAACGCAATCATTACGCTCACCAAGGACCACGCTCTCTCGCGCGCCGCGCAGGCCGATCGCGAGATCAAGGGAGGGAAGTACCGCGGCCCGTTGCATGGAATTCCCTATGGGGTGAAGGACCTGCTCGACACTGCGGGAATTGCGACAACATACGGCGCGGAGCCGTTCAAGGGTCGCGTGCCAACAGAAGATTCTGCCGTCGTACGCCGGCTCAACGATGCCGGCGCGGTGCTCATCGCCAAACTCTCCCTCGGCGCGCTCGCCCTCAACGACATCTGGTTCGGCGGACAGACGATGAACCCATGGCTGCTCGAGGAAGGAGCGTCTGGCTCGAGCGCTGGGCCGGGTGCCGCAACGGCAGCGGGTTTCGTGGGTTTTGCGATTGGCAGTGAGACGGACGGTTCGATCGTGAGCCCGTCAATGCGGTGCGGCGTGACCGGCCTGCGGCCAACGTTTGGCCGGGTGCCTCGCAGCGGTGCCATGACGCTTTGCTGGTCGCTCGACAAGCTTGGGCCGATGACCCGCAGCGTCGAAGACACCATGCTGGTGCTGCAGGCGATCAGCGGCCCCGATACGGGTGATCCGGGAAGCGTGTCAAGTCATCTTGAATTTGATGCAACGGCGTCGGTTGCCGGACTGAAGGTCGGCTACATCGCGTCGTGGATGAAGGAAGCGCCGGCAACTGACGTCGATCGGGCGGCGATGGAGGCGATGAAGCCACTGAAGTTGACGATGACAGAAGTGACATTGCCCGATTGGTCGTACAGTTCGCTGATGCCGATTCTCTTTGCCGAAGGCGCGGCGTCGTTCGAGGAGCTGACGCTCAATGGACAGATGGATTCACTGAAGATGCAGGTCAAGGATGCCTGGCCCAATCTGTTTCGGCAGTCGCGCTTCCTCTCCGCGGTTGACATGGTGCAAGCCGATCGGATGCGGCGGCGAGTGGCTATGGAAATCGCCCGGATCTTCAAGGAAGTTGACGTGCTGATGGTGCCGTCACTTCGAGATGAACAACTCACCATCACCAATTTCACCGGGCACCCGTCGCTCACCATGCGTGCCGGGTTTGTCGAGGTGGCGGAAGCCCGCAGCGACTGGGCTCCCGATTCGGCGCATCCGCTGCCGAAGTTTTCGCCACCGCGGCGGGTGCCGCACGGCATCACACTGATCGGCCGACTCTTCGACGAAGGGACCATCGCCCGGGTAGGTATCGTGCTGGAACGGCGCCTGGGTGTAACGGGCGAGGCTCCAGCCGGCTTTCACGGCTGACCCCACCGGGCGAAAGCTGCTAGACTCCTCGCCATGAAGAAACAACCTGCTTTGCCCTTGATCCCGCTCATGGCCTGCGCGGCGGCCTTCGCCTGCGCCCCCAGTCAAAAGCCAGCGGGACACATCACCGCCGACTCGAGCTTCACGTTGCTCGCCAAGGCGGTGATCGGCGACTTCATGGCAAGCCATCCCAGTTCCGCGACCGACCTCGGCGTCCACACCTGGGATGACCAGATGGAGGACCGGTCGAAGAACGCGGTGGAAGCCGAACTGAAGGCACTCGGTGATTTCCGCACGAAGCTTCTGGCGTTCGACACGTCGACGCTGTCGGACCCGAATCGCGCTGATCGGGAGCTGCTTATCCGTTCCATGGATGCTGCCATCCTCTCGGACAGCATCATCAAGCCCTGGGCCAACGATCCGGACTCGTACAGCGGCTCGATCACCAATGCGGCATACGTGCTCATCAAACGAAACTTCGCACCACCTGCCGAACGATTGAGGTCCTTGATTGCCCGCGAGCGGCTGATGCCGGGAGTGCTCGCCACCGGGGAGTCAAATCTGCACATCATCGGCCATCCGCCGAAGATCCATACCGAAATTGCCATCGAGCAGATCGACGGCAACATCGCGTTCTTCAAGAATGATGTTCCGGCGGCGTTTGCCGACGTGAAGGATTCGGTGCTCACCACGGCGTTCAAAGAGACCAACGACGGCGTTATCGCGGCGCTCGTCGCGTACAAGAAGGACTTGCAGACGAACCTGCTGCCGAAATCGACCGGAAGCTTTGCCTATGGCAAGGAGACCTACTCCAAGGCGCTGGCAGCCAGTGAGATGATTGATCTGCCGCTCGATTCGTTGCTCAAGATTGCCGAGGCCGATCGACAGAAGAACGAGGTGTCGTTCCAGGCAGTGGCGAAGCAGATCGACGCGAAGTGGCCGGCCGATAAGGTGCTGGCATCGCTGCAGGCAGATCATCCGGCGCCGGACAAGCTGCTCGAGACCACGCAGGCGACGCTGGATTCCCTGCGTCAGTTTCTCGTGGATCATCAGATCATCACGGTCCCGGTTGGGGATCCGGCGCAGGTGAAGGAAACCCCGCCATTCATGCGGTCGACCACGTCGGCGTCAATGGACACGCCTGGGCCATTCGAGGTGGCGAAGCTCGAAGGTCGCTACAACATGACGCTTCCTGATCCGCGCTGGGCGAAACCCAAGCAGGATGAGTTCATGGGGCAGTGGTATTACGCCGCGATCTCGAACGTGTCGGTCCACGAGGTCTACCCCGGGCACTACACCCAGTTTCTCTATGCAAAGGAATTTCCGGGGGACGTGCGTAAGGTGTATGGCGCCGCCACGAACTCCGAAGGCTGGGCGCACTACGACGAGCAGATGATGCTCGACGCGGGGTTCCACGCCAGCGATCCCAAGTACAAGCTGGCCCAATTGCAGGATGCGCTGCTGCGTGATGTGCGGTTCATCGTCGGGATCAAGATGCACACGCAGGGAATGACGGTCGACCAGGCCACCCAGCTGTTTGTATCGCAGGGACATCAGCCGAGGCCGGTTGCGGAGTCGGAAGCGAAGCGTGGCACCTCAGACGCACTGTATGGCTATTACACCATGGGGAAGTTGATGATTCTCAAGTTGCGTGCGGATTATCAGGCCAAGCTCGGTGCGGCGTATTCGCTGCAGAAATTCCACGATGAGTTCATCAAACTCGGGCCCCTGCCGCTGCCTTTGATCCGGAAGGCGATGCTGGGGGAAGTTGGGAACCTCTTTTGAGTAAAGACCTGCTGATCGTCG
>JANYCP010000106.1 GCA_025360265.1 Gemmatimonadota bacterium | reverse complement strand
CCGCGCCCCGGCCGCAACGTGATCGGCATTCTGCCGGGAAGCGATCCGAAGCTCAGCGGCGAGTACGTCGCGATTGGCGCGCACAACGATCACATCGAGTTGCGCGACACCGCCGTCGATCACGATTCGCTGAAAGTGTTCAACAAGTTCGCCAGGCAGCAGGGTGCCGACGGCGAGCCGAAGCTGCTTTCGATGGACGAGTGGAAAACGGTCAACGCATCAATTGATTCATTGCACAAGCTCCACGGCGGCCCTCGCCTCGATTCCATTCCCAACGGCGCCGACGACGACGGCAGTGGTACGGTGTCAGTGCTTGAAATTGCCGAGGCCTTCGCGCTGGGGCCGATCAAGCCAAAGCGCTCGCTGCTCTTCATCTGGCATGCGGGAGAAGAGAAGGGGCTATGGGGCTCGGAGTATTTCACCGATCACCCGACGGTGCCGCGCGACTCGATCATCGCCGAGTTGAACATGGACATGGTGGGCCGCGGTCAGCCGGCTGATGTAACGGGTGTCACGAAGGAAGGCGCCACGATTCACGGCACGCCGAACTACCTGCAGGTGATTGGCTCGCGCCGCTTGTCCACCGAACTTGGCGACCTGGTGGAGCAGGTGAACAAGGATGCCGGTCTCGGTTTCACGTTCGACTACGCGCTCGACGCCGACGGGCATCCGCAGAACATCTATTGCCGCAGTGATCACGCCGAGTATGCCCGCTACGGAATTCCCATTGCGTTCTTCACGACGGGCGGGCACGCTGACTATCACCAGGTGACTGACGAAGCGCAGTACATCCAATACGAGCACATGGCGAAGGTTGACGAGCTGGTGTTCAACCTGGCGCTGAAGGTGGCGGGGCTTGATCACCGGGTGACGGTGGACAAGACGAAGCCGGCCGATCCACACGGTGCATGTCAGCAATAGCAGATAGGAGATAGGAGTCCGTTCGGCCGCTGCCAGCAGTAGTCAAACGCAGTATCTTCCGCGCGCACCGGTGCATGCCGGTGAGCGCGGTTCGTTCTCACCAACCCACACGGTCATCATGCCCTTGCACGTCGCACTGCTCGAACCGAAGACACCGGCCATGATGGGCGAAGTGGCGAAGCGCTGCGCGGCCGTCGACGCCTCGCTGCATCTGGTGAGTCCGTCCTTCGCGTCCGACGATCCGGATTTTCTGGCTGCCGGCCCCGCCGATTGGGACACTCTCGATTGGTGGGTTCATCCGATGTGGCGGGACTTCCGCGATGCAATGAGTCGCGAGCGCTGCCTCTACTTCGCTGCCGACTCCGATCGCGATCCGGTCGATGCACCATTCAAGCCCAACAGCGTGCTGGTGTTCGGCAGCGAGGAGCTGTCGCTGCCGGACAAGATCCGCGAGAAGTATCCTGACCGGGTGTTCGGGCTGCCGCGCGCCGCCAAGCGGAAAGCGGGCGACACCGCCGGTGCCGTCGAGGCGACGCTGAAGTTCGCCGCACAGCGGTCCGGCCCCATGAAAAAACCTTCATCCAGGCGCCGCCGATAGTCCTGTGCTGCATTTGGGCCGTCATCCCATCTCGATTAGTTTGCCCGGACAAACAGCAACCTCCGGGACGGCCATGTTTGACAAGATTACAGTAGTCGGGGCTGGGAATGTCGGCGCCACGGCGGCGCAGCGCGTCGCGGAAAAGAATCTGGCGCGCACCGTGATCATGGTGGACGTCGCCGAGGGTGTGCCGCAGGGGAAGGCGCTTGATCAATGGCAATCGGGTCCGGTCGAGGGGTACGACACCCGCATCGTCGGCGCCAACGACTATACGCTCGCCGCCGGGTCCGAGCTATTCATTGTCACCGCTGGCATCGCCCGCAAGCCGGGGATGAGCCGCGACGACCTCGTCAAGACCAACGCTGGCATCGTCAAGTCGGTCGGCGAACAGATCAAACAGGTCGCGCCGAACGCCATCGTGATCGTCGTGTCCAATCCGCTCGATGTGATGTGCTACGTGATGCGCCAGGCAACCGGCTTCCCGCGCGAGCGGGTGATCGGCATGGCCGGCGTGCTCGATACCGCTCGCTATCGCACCTTCCTTTCCGAAGCTGCCGGCGTCTCGGTCGAAGACATTCAGGCCATGGTGCTCGGCGGACACGGCGACACGATGGTGCCGCTGATTTCGACCACCACGGTGTCCGGCATTCCGATCACGCAGTTCATCGCCAAGGACGTACTCGACAAGATCGTCGATCGTGCCCGCAACGGCGGCGCGGAAATCGTGGCACACCTCAAGACCGGTTCGGCGTACTACGCGCCGAGCGCTGCTGCGGTGCAGATGGCGGAAGCGATTGTGCTCGACAAGAAGCGCGTGCTGCCGTGCTCGGCGTGGCTGCAGGGCGAGTTCGGCCTGAAGGACGTCTACTGCGGGGTACCATGCCTGCTCGGTCGCAAGGGGCTCGAGAGAATCATCGACATTCCGCTCAACGCCGAAGAGATGGCGGCGTTGCACAAGTCAGCGGAAGCGGTGCGCTCGGTCCAAGCGATCGTCTGAGCCACTCATGAATCGCCTCTTCGCGCTGTGGGGAACCACGGTCGGGAAGAAGGTGGCGATGGCCGCGACCGGCATCGTCATGATCCTCTTCCTGATCTCGCACATGATTTCCAACGTGCTGATCTTCAGGAACCCCGAGCATCTCGACAGCTATGCGGCCCTGCTGCGGTCGCTCGGACCTGCGCTCTGGGTCGCGCGCGCCGGGCTGCTAGCCTGCGTGCTGATTCACATCGCCGCAGCCTGGCAGCTGACCATGCTGGCAAGGCGCGCCCGCCCGATCACGTACGCACACCATGAATATCGGGTGGCGACCTATGCCTCGCGCACGATGCGCTGGGGTGGCGTGCTCCTGTTCGTATTCATCGTTTTCCATATCCTGCATTTCACTACCGGGACCTTGCTTCCTGGGTGGCAGGACGGCCGTGTTGGCGACAACGTGAAGCTCGGCTTCCAGTCGGTGCCGGTCGCGATCTTCTACCTTGTGGCAATGCTCTTCCTCGGATTGCACTTCAGCCACGGTATCTGGTCGGCATTCCAGACCCTCGGCCTCAATCATCCGTCGTACAATCGCTCGCGCCGTCTGCTCGCGTGGGGACTCGCCCTCGCTGTGGCCGGCGGGCTCGCCACGATTCCCGCGGCCGCGCTGCTAGGGTACTTCAAGTGAACCTCGACGCGAAGGTTCCTGGTGGTCCGCTCGCCGACAAGTGGGATCGGCATCTCGCCGACCTGCGACTCGTTTCGCCGGCCAACAAGCGGAAATTCCATGTCATCGTGGTGGGATCGGGGCTCGCAGGTGCATCGGCGGCCGCGTCTCTCGCCGAACTTGGTTATCAGGTGTCGTGCTTCTGCTTCCAGGATTCGCCGCGACGTGCGCACTCGATCGCGGCGCAGGGAGGCATCAACGCGGCGAAGAACTACCAGAACGATGGCGACTCGACCTGGCGGCTCTTCTACGACACGATCAAGGGCGGCGACTTCCGGGCCCGCGAAGCCAACGTGTACCGTCTGGCTCAGGTGTCGGCCAACATTATCGATCAGTGCGTAGCACAGGGCGTCCCGTTTGCACGGGAGTACGGTGGCATGCTCGCCAATCGCTCGTTTGGCGGTGCGCAGGTGTCACGTACGTTCTACGCGCGCGGCCAGACGGGGCAGCAGCTTCTTCTTGGCGCGTATCAGGCGCTGGAGCGGATGATCGGCAAGGGCGCAGTGAAGATGTACTCGCGCCACGAGATGCTTGAGTTGGTACTGGTGAATGGCCGAGCCCGTGGCATCGTGGCGCGCGATCTCGTCACTGGTGAAATGGAGTCGTTCGCGGGTGACGCGGTGGTGCTCGCCACTGGCGGTTACGGTAACGCGTTCTTTCTCTCCACTAACGCCAAGGGATGCAACGTCACGGCGGCGTACCGCGCGTACAAGAAGGGTGCTGGCTTTGCCAATCCCTGTTTCACGCAGATTCATCCGACCTGCATTCCGGTCAGCGGTGACTATCAATCGAAGCTGACGCTGATGTCGGAATCGCTGCGCAACGATGGCCGCGTGTGGGTGCCCAAGGCACATGGTGACAGTCGCGGGCCGAGAGATGTGCCGGAAAGCGAGCGGGACTACTACCTGGAGCGGAAATACCCGTCGTTCGGGAACCTGGCGCCGCGCGACATCGCATCGCGTGCCGCCAAGGAAGCGTGTGACGACGGGCGAGGTGTGGGACCCGGCGGGCGCGGCGTCTACCTCGACTTCTCCAGTTCCATCGAGCGGCTTGGCGAGCAGGCGATTCGCGAACGGTACGGCAATCTCTTCGAGATGTACGAACGAATCACCGGCGAGAATCCGTATCGCGTGCCAATGCGCATCTACCCGGCGGTGCACTATACGATGGGCGGGCTCTGGGTCGACTACAACCTGATGAGCAACCTTCCTGGCCTGCACGTAGTCGGTGAAGCCAACTTCTCCGATCATGGTGCCAACCGCCTCGGCGCCTCGGCACTGATGCAGGGATTGGCCGACGGCTACTTCATCCTACCGTACACCATTGGCGACTATCTCGCAGGAGCGAAACTCGAGAAAGTCGACGCCACTCACGCGGCATTTCGCGAGGCCGAGCAGCGCGCATCGGCTCAGTTGAACACGTTCCTGTCCATCAACGGCAAACGTTCAGTCGATTCATTCCACAAGGAGCTTGGTCATGTCATGTGGAACGAGTGCGGTATGGCGCGGAATCGTGAGGGACTGCAGCGGGCTCTGAAGAAGATTCCGGAGATTCGGGCAGAGTTCTGGGAGAACGTCAAGGTGCTCGGTTCGGCGGAGACGCTGAACCAGTCACTTGAGAAGGCAGGGCGGGTGGCGGACTTCCTCGAGTTTGGGGAATTGATGTGTCAGGATGCGCTGCAGCGTGAGGAGTCGTGCGGTGGACACTTCCGCACTGAGTACCAGACGCCGGACGGCGAAGCAATGCGCAACGATCATGATTTCACACATGTCGCGATCTGGGAATATCAGGACGGAGCCGCACCGGTGCGACACCAGGAACCGCTCGATTTCGAGTTCGTGAAGCTCGCGACGCGGAGTTACAAGTGAAGCTCAACCTGAAGATCTGGCGTCAGCCGGGTCCGGCCGCTGCCGGCGCCATGCAGAGCTACGTCGCCAATGACGTGAGCGAGCACATGTCGTTCCTCGAGATGCTGGACGTCGTCAATGAGGAGCTTCAGACGAAGGGCGAGGAGCCTATCGCCTTCGATCACGATTGTCGCGAGGGAATCTGCGGCACCTGTTCGCTGATGATCAACGGCACACCGCACGGACCGAAGCGGGCCACGACGACCTGCCAGCTGCATATGCGCTCGTTCTCGGATGGTGACACGATCACGATCGAGCCATGGCGCGCGAAGGCCTTTCCGGTCCTGCGTGACCTGATCGTCGACCGGTCGCCATTCGACCGGATCATTGCGTCGGGCGGTTTCATCAGCGCACCGACCGGCTCGGCGCAGGATGCCAACGCGATCCTGGTTCCGAAGCCGGACTCGGACCTCGCGATGGACGCCGCCGCGTGCATCGGGTGCGGCGCCTGCGTTGCAGCCTGTCCCAACAGCTCGGCGATGCTCTTCACCTCAGCCAAGGTTGCGCACCTCGGATTGTTGCCACAGGGGCAGCCGGAGCGCGACCAGCGAGTGCTGTCGATGGTACACCAGATGGATCTCGAGGAGTTCGGTGGCTGCACGTTGTTCGCCGAGTGCGAAGACGCGTGCCCCAAGGAAATCTCCGTTGAGAACATCGCGCGACTGAATCGCGACCTGATCCGGGCAACCGTTCGCGATCGTGGCCAGGTACACGTGGAATCGGGCGCGGGGTGAGGATGCGTCTGGCCGTTGCAATACTCAGCGCCGTCGTCCTGGGCGGTGGCGTGCGAACGCTCACCGCCCAATCTCGTTTTGGGATCTCGCCCGTGGGACAGGCGATCGTGACGGGCAACCTGTCCGACCCGATTCCCGGTGGCGGGAGTCTCTCCGAAGTACGTGTTGTGCAGCCGGTGCTAATGCTGATGGGCCACGGATTCGGGACGCGGCTCGGCTTTGTCGGAACGCTTGACTTCGAAAGCGTCACGATGAAAGGCGGCGAACTGACTCCCGGTGCGTGGGGCGAGGGGTTTGTTGATCGCCGTCATCCCCACACGACCATTCATGAACTGGCGCTCACCGCGAACGATATGCTTGCGAGCCTGGACCCGAAGGCCCATCTGAGCGTGACGCTCGGCAAGGGCTTCGTGCCATTTGGTAGCGACGATCCGATGTCGCGTCCGTTCGAGCGGTATCCGGTCAATCATCACTTGTCGCAGATCGCTGAACGTGGTATCGGTATCCTGCGATATGATCGCGGGCGCGTGACGCTGGAGGGTGCGTTGTTCGATGGTGATGAACCCACCACGCCGTCCGACATGCCGCTGATCCGCTTTGAGGGCGGCTGGCGATTCGGCGATTCATGGAGCGGTCGATTGACGGTGCGTCCGTTGGATGGTCTGGAGGTTCAGGCCTCGAGGGCACACGTGCATTCGCCCGAGAGCCGCTCCGGCGCGGGCCCAGACGCCGAGAAGTATGCTGTGTCGGGGCGGTGGGAACGGGCGGCCGAAACAGGTGAGCAGTACGCCATGATTGAGTATGCCCGAACATCTGAGCT
>JANYCP010000089.1 GCA_025360265.1 Gemmatimonadota bacterium | reverse complement strand
AGTGCGACTTGCCACTGTGCCGCCAGTGCGGACGGGCCGGCCAACACGAGGAAGAGGATTGGGTGTACGCGCACAAGGTCCCCGGAAAGGTTGAGCTGCGAACCTCGCCGGGGACGATCAACGCATCATCAAATCGTGAGCAGTACCTAGCAGTTCTCGTACTTCCAGTTCCGCTTCTTCCCCTCGCCGATCCAGGTGACTGCTGTTTCCATCCGACGATCGCGGGTGGCGTCGGTCTTGGCTTCTCCCAGCCACTCGACATATTCGCGCTTCATGCTCGGCGAGAATGCCTCGTAGACGGCCAGCGCCTTCTTGTTCTTCTTCAGCGCCGCCAGAAAATACGGTGGCGTCTTCGGCGGCGGCTTCGGCGGGGACTTGGGCTTCGCCACCGTGGTGCCGCTCTCGTTGAGTTCCATCGCCTTCTTGAAATAGCCGATGAGCACCTTCTTGGACGGCAGTTCCTTGAGCGACGTGAGCTTGCCCATGGAGCCAAAGCCTTCGTCGGCGCGGGATCCCTTGGCATCGAGGATCAGGCTGCCTTTCCAGAAACCGATCGATGCGTGCTCCTTGAACGCCGCCATGCCACCGAGGATACCGTGGTGCATGAAGGTCGGGTGGCCCCACTTGAGGGTTTCCTCGATATCAGGCGATGCGGAGTGGGCGGCTTCTCGCACGAATTTCATCAGGGGCTTCGCGAACGGGGCGGCCTTGGCGATGTAGGCGTCGATGCGCTTGTCGAGCTTGAGCATGGTGAGTATGGGCTAGGGGATTTGGGATTCGGGACTGAGGATAAATACTGCCTCGCCCTGAGCGCAGCGAGGGGCCTCCGGGATTCGTGTGGCACAGGTACTTGAGGTCCCTCGCCTGCGGCTCAGGACGAGGATGCCACAGCCCAAGTCCCAAGTCTATCATTCCCCATGCGCATCCTCCTCCAACGCGTCACCCAGGCCTCCGTCACCATCGACGACCGCGTCGCCGGCTCGATTGGCCGCGGCTTCCTGTTGCTGGTCGGATTCAATCACAGCGACACGATGGCCGAAGTGGCCTGGCTGACTGAGAAAGTGGCGGGCCTCCGCCTCTTCAATGACGCGGATGGCAAGATGAATCTTGATCTCGCGGCCGTCGGCGGTGGCGTGCTCGTGGTATCACAGTTCACGCTCTACGGCGATACATCGAAGGGACGTCGGCCGTCGTTCATCGGCGCCGCGCGTCCCGACACGGCCATTCCGTTGTACGAAGCGTTCCTTGCCGCGTTGCGCGCGACCGGGCAGAGCGTGGCCTCGGGTGAGTTCGGTGCCGACATGCAAGTGTCACTCATCAACGACGGTCCTGTCACGCTGATGCTGGAGCGGAACGCGCCATGACGATGCCGACCATTGTGCTTGCGTCTGCGTCGCCACGCCGCAAGCAATTGCTCGAGATGCTGCATTTGCCAGTGATGGTCTCACCGGCCAATGTCCAGGAGATTCCGCTGCCGGGGGAACTGCCGGCGGCATACGTGCAGCGTCTCGCCCGCGACAAAGCGCGCGCAGTGCCGGGTGCGCTCGTCCTCGGCGCCGATACGACGGTGGTCGTTGACGATGGCATTCTTGAGAAGCCGGTTAATGACGATGATGCATTGCGTATGCTGCGTTTGCTGCAAGGGCGTTCGCACACGGTGATGACCGGCATCTGCCTTGTGGCCGATGGCAAGGAGTTTCCGGCAATTGACCGCACCCAGGTGACGTTTCGGGCATGCACGGACAAAATGCTTCGCGATTACGTCGCGACCGGTGAACCGCTGGACAAGGCCGGTGGCTATGGCATTCAGGGATGGGGTGCGGCGCTGGTTGAAAAAATCGACGGCGATTTCTTCAGCGTGATGGGACTGCCGGTGAGGCTGGTGCTGAAGCTGCTGGCGGAGGCCGGATACGAGTATCGTTTCGCGGAGGGGCCGGGAGAGACGAGAGTCGAGAGACGTAAGACGTGAACTCTCCACGGGCAACATGGCAGCTCCTCAGCGCGCCTTCGTCTCTCGTCTCTCGTCTCTCGTCTCTCGCCTCCCGTCTCTCGTCTCTCGCCCTTGTGCCAGGCCAAGCGCCATGAGCACCGCCGCCGCCTTGGCATTCGTTTCCTCAAACTCGGCCTGCGGCTGTGAATCCGATACAATGCCCGCGCCCGCCTGCACATACGCAGTATCGCCGTGGAAGACCACGGTGCGAATCGCGATGGCAGTGTCGAGTGACTTGGCGCCAAATCCCACATAGCCCACCGCGCCGGCGTACGGTCCCCGACGCGTCACTTCCAGTTCGTCGATGATTTCCATGGCGCGAACCTTCGGCGCGCCACTGACGGTGCCGGCGGGAAATGCGGCAGCGAACGCATCCAGCGCGTCGAGTTCGGGACGTAGCGCGCCGCGCACCTCGCTCACCAGGTGCATCACCTTGGAGTAACGTTCCACCACCATCTGTTCCACGACGCGCACCGATCCGTACTGTGCCACGTGTCCGACGTCATTGCGGCCGAGATCGACGAGCATGAGATGTTCGGCGCGTTCTTTGGGATCGGCGCGGAGTTCGGCTTCCATTACGGCATCCTCTGCGGGCGTGGCGCCGCGTGGCCGCGTTCCGGCGATCGGTCGCACGGTCACCTCGCCGGCTTCCACGCGCACCAATACTTCCGGCGACGCACCGGCGATGGTGAGATCGGCGAGCCGCAGGAAATAGCAGTATGGTGCCGGGTTGAGCGCGCGCAGCCAGCGATACGTCAACAGTGGATCCGGGGCTGGGGTCACGTCGAGTCGACGCGAGAGCACGATCTGGAAGGCGTCGCCCGCCGCGATGTAGTCGCGGCAGCGCTGCACATCGCGTTGATAGGCTTCGTCGGCGTATGGTGACGTGGCGGTCGCAGCGATCTGGGTTGCAGGCAGCGGCAGCGGCGCCATGATGTTCGGCGTGGCGAGCCGGTCGATCCAGCTCTCGCAGCGCGCTTCTGCATCGGCGATCCGGCGCTCGAGTTCGGCGTCGCTCACGTCTGGTGCGACGGTGATATTGGCGATCACGATGGCCCGATGAAAAAGATTGTCGAGCACCAGCAGCGTGTCGACCATCATCACGACCGCGTCTGGTAGCTCGCGATCGTCGTGCGGCGCGTTCGGCAACTCTTCCAGTGTTCGCACGACGTCATAGCCCCAGAACCCTACCGCGCCGCCGGTGAACCGCGGCAGACCCGGCACATCAACCGATCGATCCGCACGAAGCAACTCGCCGAGGTGCTCGAGCGGCTGCACGACTCCGGACTTGTCGTACCGGTGCACTGCCGCGGGCTCCGTCGCAATGAACGAATACCGCGCCCAGCGTTCGCCGCCCTCGAGCGATTCAAGCAGGAAGCCGAAGTCGCCACGATGCACCTTGGCAAATGCCGACACCGGTGTGTCGCCATCAAGGACGACTTGTCGCACGAATGGTACGCGGGTATAGCCATCTCTGGCCGCCTGGCGACAGCGCGCCAGTACTTCCGTCATCGCGGCGCCACCAGTGCGTACGTTCCGGCGATAGCAACTGGGAATCGCAACATGTCGGCCGCCGGGCGGGTTCCCGTGAGCAACTGCACTCGGCGATCGCTGCCAACCAGCGCGGGAACAACCAGCTGTTCGAAGCGACCGGGACTCGGATTCTTCACGGCGGCATCGGCCGGCGTCCGGAAATGCAGGGCATAGGAAAACGTCGCCTGCGTGCCTTTCGGCAAGCGGTCCGGAGTCGTCAGGGTGAAGCCGTACGCACCGATCGTTGGACGAATCGTCACGTGGATCATCCCGCCTGCGTGTGCACTATCAGTCACCGCCGGAAACTGCACGGTGACGAAGAGCGCATTGTCGGGCGGCGCGTGTCGCATGACGATTGCGCGTCCTGCAGTAGCGGCGAAGGTCACCGTCGTGTCGGCGACTGTGGTCCCGGACGCTTCGATGAACCAGACCTTGTCGGCGGCGACTGCGGCCGGTTGCGGCGACGGATCGACCGATGCATGCTGGCACGCGGCGAGCAGCAGGGCGGCACCTATCTTCCCCTGATGCGACTTCCCGCGCCGCTTGCCGTTCTGGTCCTGGTGCTTGCCGCCAGCGTCCGCGGCAGCGCCCAGACGTGGCAATCTGGCGCCAGCCTCGACCTGATCCGACGCGCGGCGGCTCAGCGCGCGGCTCGCGATGCTGACACACTGCTGTCGGCCTGGCACGCGGAGGCTCGGGGTATTCTGCGATATGCATCGGTGCTGGATCATGGGGCAGGTCCGATCGAACGAGTCATCAGGGCAGACGAACTGCGAGTCGAAGTGTACGGGGAGTCCCCAAACCTGAGCAAGCAGATCATCGCCGCTTGGCGCGATACCAGCTTCCTCCCCAATCGCATCAGCTATCATCGCGACCACCTCGGAATCGTCGCAAACGACTTCGGTGCCACGATTCGGCTCGGTCAGGGCGACGAAGTACGTGACGTGATTCACCCGTTGAGTGCCGCCGGCCTCGATCGCTACCAGTTCGCCCCCGGCGATACCGTGACGGTCCGTTCCCCCACCGGCCTGGTCCACGTGGCCATTGTTCGCGTACGCCCCGTCAATCCCGATTCTGCCGGGGCGGTCGGCACGCTTTACATCGACCTTGATCGTGCCGCGCTGGTGCAATTCCGTTTCACGTTCACTCCCGTGTCATATCGCGATCCATCGGTGGAGGAGATCAC
>JANYCP010000017.1 GCA_025360265.1 Gemmatimonadota bacterium | reverse complement strand
GGAGACCCCTGAATGACGCTGTTGCGCGCCAAGATTCCTGCGTTGCCTGCCCGCCTTGAAGGGCTGGCGGCACTCGCCGTCAACCTCTCATGGAGCTGGCACCGACAGGCCCGCGCCCTCTTCCGCCGGATCGACGAGCCCACCTGGCGCCTGTCCCATCACAATCCGATCGAGGTGCTCCGGGCAACCCCCGCGGCGCGATTCGAAGTGCTTGCCAAGGACGGGGATTTCTGCTCCCACTACGACCAGGTCATGGCCTGGTTCGACGCCGAGCAGATCTCAGTCGATGGCTGGTTCACCGAGCAGTACCCCGAGATCGGTGCCGATCGTCCGGTGGCGTACTTCTGCGCGGAATTCGGACTCCATTCCTCTGTCCCGATTTATTCCGGTGGCCTCGGCGTCCTCGCCGGTGATCACTGCAAGACAGCCTCAGATCTCGCCGTTCCGTTCGTCGGCATCGGTCTCTTCTACAAGAAGGGATATTTCGATCAGCAAGTAACGCCGCTGGGATGGCAGGAAGATTCCGACGAAGTTCTCAATCCTGATACCACGCCGCTGATTCCTGTGATGGGCAGCGACGGTACGCCGTGGGTAACGATTCTCAATACGTTCGGTCGTGCGGTACACATCGGCGCGTGGACCATGAGGGTCGGCCGCGCACCGATCTACCTCCTCGACACTGATCTCGAACTCAATCATCCCGACGACCGCTCGCTCACGAGCAAGCTCTACTCGGGCGGCGCCGAGATGCGCCTGCGCCAGGAATGGATCCTGGGCACGGGCGGTGTGCGGGTACTCCGCGCATTACAGATCAATCCGGCCGCGTGGCACGCCAATGAAGGACATGCGGCGTTCATGATGATGGAGCGCGTGCGCGAGCTGGTCGGCTCAGGCACGGCGATGCCCGACGCCATCTCGGCGGTGCGTCGCAGTACGATCTTCACCACACATACTCCGGTTCCCGCTGGACACGATGCGTTCGACGTCGCGCAAGTCGCCGAATGCGCGGGACCAGCCTACCTGGAAGACTTCGGTGATGCCGCAGAACAGGCGGTGGCGTTCGGCGTCCATCCTCGCGGTCATCCGCGCGAGTTCCAGATGACCGTGCTAGCCATTCACCTCGCCGGGCACGTCAACGGTGTGGCACAACGTCATGGCGTCGTGTCGCGTCAGCTCTGGGGCGATCTCTGGAGCGACCGACCGGAAGCAGAAGTGCCGATCGGTGCGGTCACCAACGGCGTACATCTCGCGACGTGGATGGCCAATCCGTTCATGCGCCTGCTTGACTATCACCTCGGCGACGATTGGGGCTTCCGCCTGGACGACACCGAGATCTGGTCGGCCGTGCTCGGACTAGACGCGCGCGAGGTGTGGCACACGCACGTCGAATTGAAGCGCGCACTCATCCGCTACTTGCGCGAGGAAGCACGCCGGAAGTGGCGGGATGAATGGAGCGAAGCGGCACAGGTCGTCGCTGCCGGCGCTCTGCTCGATCCGACCGTCTTCACGATTGGCTTTGCCCGTCGCTTCGCGACCTACAAGCGCGCCAATCTGATGTTCTCCGACGTGGAGCGCCTGCGCAAGATCGTCACCAGCACGACGCGACCGGTGCAAGTCATCGTCGCTGGCAAGGCTCATCCGCAGGACACGCCAGGCAAGGAGATCCTGCAGTCGATCTATCACTTCACCCGCGATCCGGTGTTCGAAGGACGCGTCGCGTTCCTCGAAGACTACGATATGCATCTCGCCCACATGTTGGTACAGGGCGTAGACATCTGGCTCAACGTGCCGCGCGTACCACTCGAAGCGTCGGGAACCAGCGGAATGAAGGCCGCGCTCAACGGTGTGCCGCAACTCAGCACCATCGACGGCTGGTGGGAAGAAGGTTACAACGGGAAGAATGGCTGGGCGATCCCGAAAGCGGGCCCCGACGAGGACGCCGATACGGTCGACGCCGAGCACTTGTATCAACTCCTTGAAAAAGAAATCATCCCGCTCTGGTATGAGAAGGATGCCGACGGCATTCCGCGGCGCTTCGTGCAGACCATGAAAGAAGCGATCCGTGTGGCGGGATCCAAATTCACCGCGCGTCGCATGATGCAGGATTACGTGCAGCGGTACTATGCGCCGATCCTCCGCGGCGATCCGTTCGTGGACGATCCACCGCTCTGATGAGGTCATGAACACGCCACAGCGGTTTTCGCTCCCGCCCATTGCGGGCGAAGCACCGACCATCGTCCATCTCGCGGCCGAGTACTACCCGTACGCCCGTACTGGCGGCTTGGCCGAAGCGGCGTGGGGCCTGCACCGCGACCAGCATCGCAACGGCCTTAAGACCATGGCGATCGTGCCGCTCTACCGCACGGTGCGTCAGCACCTCCGGCACGTCGAACCGGTTGGCGATCCGTTCACGATTCAACTCGGACCCCACGCGGAAACGTTCCGGCTCCTTCGCGAGACCAACCCCGCATCGGACACGCCGACCTGCTTTCTCGAGCACGACGGTTTCTTCAATCGCGATGGCCTGTATGGTGAGAACGGCGTCGACTATCCCGACAACTATCGACGCTTCGCCGCGTTCGCGGCCGCATCGGTGGCGGCACTCCCCCGAATCACCAATGGCCCGGTGCTGCTGCACGCGCACGATTGGCATGCCGCGCTCGCCGCGGTCTATCTCCGCACATGGTTCAAGGGAAATCCGTGGTATGATCGGATTCCCGTGGTCATGTCGGTGCACAACGGCGGCTACCAGGGTCACTTCCCTGCCGACATCGTGCCGGATATCGGGCTGTCATGGGATCTGTTCACCCCGGACAAGCTCGAGTGGTACGGCAAGACGAATTATTTGAAGGGTGGCCTGACACACACCGACATGGCGACCACCGTAAGTCCGAGCCACGCAGAGGAGTTGCGTACGCCCGCCGGCGGCTTCGGACTGCAGGAAGTATTCGAGTGGATGGGCAATCGATTCACCGGCGTGCTCAACGGCATCGACCAGAGCATCTGGGATCCATCGACCGACGGAAAGATTGCCGCCAACTTTTCGAGCGACAATCTCGACGGCAAACGCGCCTGCAAGCTGGACTTGCAGCGGCGTTTCGGGCTACCCGAGAATCCGTTTGTCCCCATTGTCGCATCGATCGGCCGCCTCGCCACGCAAAAAGGCCTGGACATTGTCGTGCACAACCACGCGCTCTTTCATTTCGCCGCACAGTATGTGTTCATGGGGAGCGGCGACAAGCGTATCGAGGATGCGGTGAGCGCGCTCCGCGTCGCCATGCCAAATCGCGTCGGCGTGGCGACGAAGTTCGCCGACGACCTCGAACATGTCATGATTGCGGGCGCCGATCTCTATATCATGCCATCCCAGTACGAACCATGTGGCCTGACCCAGATGCGGGCGCAACGCTACGGCACGATCCCCGTCGCTCGGCGCGTGGGTGGGCTTGCCGACACGATTGACGATGGACTGACCGGCTTTCTCTTCGACGCATTCGACGAACGCGCGTTGGTGGGTGGCATGTGGCGCGCCCTGACCGAGCATCGCTCGGCAAAAGCGTGGCGCGAAATGCAGCGCGAGGCGATGTCCCGCGACTTCGGCTGGGACCGCGTCGCCGAACGGTACAACGACATCTATACCCGAGCCATCACCCTCGCCGCCAGGCGCGCATTGTGAATTCGGCAGGTGATCCCTCGCTTCGCTCAGGACATGCATTGCGGTTCGTCCTCACCCTGCACAGTCACCTGCCGTGGGTGCTTCACCACGGACGGTGGCCGCACGGATCCGACTGGATCTGTGAAGCCGCGCTCGACAGCTACCTTCCACTGGTCGCGATGCTCGAGGCACTCGAGAAGGAGGATGTGCCGCCGCCGCTCACACTCGGCATCACGCCGATTCTTGCGGCGCAATTTGCGCATCCATCCTTCCGGGAAGAACTCGACTATTACTTCGCGCACCGGCTCAAGACCATTGACGAGGCGCCCGAATCATTGCGCCAGACAGGTGACGCACACCTGGTGCCGCTGGCCGAGTACTGGAAGCAACATGTCGAGACGCTGAAGGCGACGTGGGAGCGGATCGGCAAGGACCTCAACGGCGAATTCCGCCGCCACGCACTCGCTGGCCGCATCGAGCTCATTTCGTCGGCCGCAACGCATGGATTTCTGCCGCTGCTTTCGCGTGACGAGAGCATCCGGTTCCAATTACTGGTCGGTCGATCGGAGCACGCCCGCCATTTCGGTGATCTACCGCGCGGGTGCTGGGTGCCGGAGTGCGCCTATCGCCCGACCGGGCCGTGGCAACCGCTGCCCGATGCGCCGCGTCACTCAGTGCGGTCCGGCATCGAGGATCACCTCCGGTATTCCGGCTTCCAGTATTTCTTTGTCGATGCCCACGTCGTCGACGCCGGTCAGACCTACGACCTCTATTCCGGCAGGACACTCCGTCGGCCGGAAAAGACCGCCAAGCGTTCTCCTTATATGGGATACCGCGTCGGTAATGTGACTCGTGGTCGCCCGATTTACGTCTTGGTTCGCGACCCGGCCACGACGGCGAAGGTGTGGAGCCGCCACGAGGGGTATCCCGGCGATGGCGCATACCTTGAGTTCCACAAGATTCGCCAGCCCGGAGGCCTCAAGCTCTGGAAGGTCACCGATTCCACCGCCGATCTTGGCGCCAAGCTGCCATACGTGCCGGGCGATGCGCGCGACATGGCCACGCGACATGCCGCCCACTTCCAGTCGCTGCTGGACAGCATCGCCGCGACCGCCAACGCTGATGAGCACACCATCGTTGCACCGTTCGACACCGAACTCTTCGGACATTGGTGGTACGAGGGAATGGACTTCCTGAAGTTCCTCTACGAAGACCTGTCGGCGTTGACCAAGGTCCAGCCGGTGACCGCCGGGGATGCACTCCGGGATGCCCCGCCCGACACTTCACTGCGGATGAGCACCGGATCGTGGGGGAAGGACGGCGACTTCTCGATGTGGATGAATCCTGAAACCGAATGGACCTGGCATCGGCTCTGGACACTCGAGGAACGTTTCTGGAATGCGGTACCGAAGACGTTGCCGACATGGGATGCTCGCCCGATCCTCGAACAGGCCGGACGCGAACTCTTGCTGGCCCAGAGTTCCGATTGGCAATTCATCATCACCACCGGTGCCGCGGGCGATTACGCAATCAAGCGATTCAACGAGCATTGCGCGGCTCTGGAGTCGCTGTTGCCATTTCTCGAGAATCCGAATGCGGACCTCGCGGCCGGACAGCGCGTCGCCGAGGGATTCAAGATCATCGATGGCCCGTTCCCGGAACTGATCGGCGCAATCGCCGCCGCCTCGGATGTGAGCGTCCCATGATGTGTCGTCTCTCGTCTCTCGTCTCTCGTCTCTCGTAGACCATGCGCCACCTCATCATCCACGGCCACTTCTACCAGCCGCCACGCGAAGAGCCGTGGCTTGAGCTGGTATCGCGAGAACCCACCGCAGCACCGGATCACGACTGGAACGAGCGGATCACGCGGCAGTGCTAC
>JANYCP010000336.1 GCA_025360265.1 Gemmatimonadota bacterium | reverse complement strand
GCGAAATGTGCCGCTGAGCTGTTGGGCGACGCGCGTGGCGAGCACCGAGTCACGGGGATCCGCAGCGATCACCGAGATCTCGGGCGGCGCGGTGCGATTCGACGTGATCGCAGGATCAATGGCGGCGAGAATCGCAATCGTGATAGCGATCAATCGGGCGATCATCGGCACCCGGGTCATGGCGTGCCCTTCGGGCGGTGCACTGCATCGTTCAACGCGCCGGCCAGGCGGGCCTCATCGAGCGAGCGCGTTCTGTGCGGTGCATCGAGCAGGTCGCTGCGAATGGTTCGGGCGAGCGTCACAGCGGCCGAGTCGAGCAGTGCATGCGCGTCGGCGGCTCGGCCACGGGACGCCGCGGCAACTGCATCGATCAATGATTGCGATACATGCTGCAGCGGCACCGCCGCCGGATCAATGCGCAGGACTCGCTCTGCGAGGGTGGTAATCCGAGCAGCGCGCCCGGTAGTGTCGCCACTGGTAATTATCGCGATCTCGCCGAGTGCTTGTCGCAGCGCCGCAGTGCGCATATCGCTCGGCGGCTGCGCTGCTGCCCGCACATCGCGTGCGGCGTCGGCCAGTGACCCACCCAGGCGGCGAGTCAGATCAAGTCGCTCTCGTTCGGTGAGGGCACGGAGAATGATCTTGGTGTGCGCAAAGGTCCGTTCGAGTTGCACCAGCGCCGCGCGTTCATGGGTCAATGCAAGCACCAGGTCCGCTGCGGTGAGCGCCTTGTCGGCCCTGCTCATGAGCCGAATCGCGCTGACGAGGGCGATCCGTCCCTGGCGGGCCGCGGCGAGGTCGCCGCTTGCCTCGGTTTCGGCCACCTCGTTCAGGTCGGTCGTCATGTCGACCGATGGATCGTCGGCTGTACCAACTTCGCCACCCATCATGAAGACAAACTCCGCCCGCACCCGACGCTGCTCCGAGGCAATCTCCGCGGCAGCATCGGCAAATGAGTCGGTGGTCATCTTCGGCTTGCGCGCGTTGAGTTGTTCAGTCTTCAGGATCACCATCTGTTCGCTGAGGGCGTAGCGCTCGATCTCGGGATCGAGGGCAAAGCCGGCACCGGCCACACCGCCCGGTGCACTGACTTCGGCAATCCACGCATCCGATTCCGTCGGTGTTGCACCGGGCCGGTCGTCGGCAGCGACGGCTCGATAGACCACCATGTCGCCCGGGGCGAGGGCCAGCGAGTCGAGGTGCCATGCGGCACGCGCATGCCAGGTGCGCTTGTCGTTACGCGTGATGGTGAGCGGCACTTCGCCTTCGGTGAAGGTGTAACGCTCGCCCGAACCCGACACGCGGGTATAGCGGAGGCGAAGCGATGCGAGGCCGAGATCGTCGTCGGCTTCAATGGCGACCTGAATACTCTGCTTGCCGTCGGGAAGCTTGAGATCCTTGGCCGGTGCGGTGATGTGCACTCGCGGCGGGAGGTCCGGCAGCACCGAGACGCCAATAAGGCGGCGCGCACCGGCCGTTTTACCGGCTGCAGACGGTTCAAGTGCGATAAATCCATCGAGATCGGCAGCAACGACGCCGCTGAATGTGCCGTCGGCGGATGGCTTGAGTGTCTGCTTGCCGTGCAGCGTCTCCAGGGTGACGGCGTCCGCGTTGGCGTGCACGGTGATCCGGATCGTACTGCCAATGAATGCTTCGATGCGTGCTGGGTCGTGCAGTGCCGGGCGCGTCTGGCCAACATAGGCGGGCAACACAACCGTGGCGTCGACACCGCTGATCGCGACGGAGCTGTTACTGCCCACCCGGTTCACCGCACCAACACCAGCCGCTGCGGGATGGCGGGTTGCGACGAAAAGCCAGAATGCTGTTGAGATGACCAGTGCCGTAAGTGCACCGCGAATCGGAAAAAGCGTTCCGATATCAAGTGAGCGCGTCAATGCGGCCGCGTTCTGTTGCACGATGTCAGTGACGTACGGCGTCGCGTTGTTCGTTCCAACGATCAGTTCCGCGGCGGTGACCAGCAGGTTGCGCCCTTTATCGGTTTGCCCCTCCACAATGGAAGCGATCCGCGGCCGCAGCATGCGCGCGCGCACCAGGCCAACGGCGACGCCAAGAATCGCGAACCCAACCGCAGCGTAGAGCGGTGGCACGAACGCACCGTGCTGGATCACCAGCAGAACGCCCGTCGTGGCCAGGGCGACCCACACGCCAGTTGTGGCGCCATGGATGGCGAGCAGCAGCGCCACGCGACGCCATGCGCGCGCGAGGAAGTGGCGAACCGCGTCGACGTCAGTCTGTGGCGTCATTCGTCGGTGCTCGTCGCAGCCAGGTCTCGAACGCAAGCAGCACCAGCGCCAGCAGCCAGAGCCAGCGGGCATCGGAACGATCATCGTACCCGCCGGCAACGGCATTTCCCGTGGCCGCCGGTTCCCGCTCCCACGATCTCAGTACGCTATCGGGGACAACCTCGGGATCGAGTTCGCTTGGCCGTGGTGCGAGCGAAAGCGCTCGCGTGGCGCCGGCGATCAGGGCGGCGGAGGTCGCTGACGCGGCGGGCGTGAGTGGCATCAGGACCAGTCGATCTCGATCGGCGAGCATCGCTTCACCGGCTATCAGCGAATCGCCACGGAGTTGCGCCACGGCATCCACCATCCAGGCGGTGTGGAGTGGTGCCAGTCGCTTGAGCAGCGACGCGCGTTCGGTGGCCGCCGGATAGACGATCGCAATCGCCCGACTCGAATCGAGCGGCAACGGTGTTGCCATGGTTCTCGCCGCCTGCGCAGCAGCACCCGCTGCCGCACCCTCGGCGGCGCCAGCGAGCGCATAGAACATTCCCGGCGGCGTTGGTGCCGCTGCACCATTCGACCGCCATTCGATCTGCGTCGCTGTTGGCATCTGGGTGGTCGATGCAATGATCTCGAGATCACCCTGTCGCGATCGTGTGTCGAGGGCACCAGTCGCCGGTCGAACGCCCACCCGGACCAGTCGGATGCCCACGTTGGCCGGCACGCCCGCGAGATCGTCCCGATCAATGGTGCCGGTCTGAAAATCAGAGATGACGACGATTTCGCCGCGGGCTGGCTGGCGGGCCAGCCATGTCACACCACCGGCGATCGCGCCGGCAGGCGAACCGGTGAGCAGCGCGGCCCGCGCCGACGTGGAATCGAAGAAACGCGCGGCGACCTGCTGCGCCGTCTGGATCGCCCGCTGATTGCCCGGCGTCTGCCGAAGCATGCTGGCGCTGGTGTCGATAATGATCGCGCGCGCGAGTGCGCGGTCACTGGTGCTCCGCATCGCATCGGTGAACAGGAGCGGCTGCGCCAGCGCGATCACCGCCGCTGCAACAATGGCAATGCGAATGAGCAGCAGGAGGAGGTCGTGAATTCTGGTGCGGCGGGTCGGCAGCGGTCGTGGTGTTCCGAAGAACCGCAGCGTCGGGAATGGTTGCCGCCGTGCGCGTCCCTGTCCCAGGAGATGAATCAGGATCGGGACTGCGACAAAGGCGAGCCCAGCCCACGCCAGCGGATTCTGCCAGATCATTTCGTGGCGGTTCCGGCCCGTCGGCGCAGCAGGTATTCGCGGAGTGCCTCTTCCGGCAGCATGTCGGTGCTGATCAGCGCGTAGTCGATGCCGGTGCTGAGCGCTTCGCGGCGGCAACGATCGAGGAACTCGTGTACCGCGGCGTTGTAACGCGGTGCCACATCGGCGGCATCGGTGAGCTGCTTCGCGCCCGATTCGAGATCTTCGATCTCCAGCGATCCGCTGTATGGCAACGCCAGTTCCGCCGGCGAGACCACTTGCAGCATGGCGACATCATGGCCGTACTCGGTGACGCGGCGCATTTCGCGCCGAGTGTTGTCTTCGTCGTCGTAGAAATCGGAGATGACAATCACCACGCCGCGTCGCCGCAGCAGCTGCGCGCCGCGGGAAATCACGCGCGGGGCATCAAACACGCCCTCAGGTGTGAGCCGGTCAATCTGGCCGAGCAGGCTTCGCAGATGCGGGCGGCCGCCTCGTGCCGGCAAGTAGGTCAGTGCGCCGTCGGTCATGGTCATGAGGCCAACCATGTTGCCCTGATCGGAAATCAGATAGGCGAGTGCTGCGGCGATGATTGCGCCGTAGCGAAACTTCGAGATGCCCTCGTCTGGAAACGCCATCGACGCGCTGGTATCGAGCACCAGCATCACTGACAGATCAGTCGTCTCTTCGAACTGGCGGGTATAGAGTCGATCACTTCGGCCGTAGAGTTTCCAGTCGAGGTATTTGAGGTCGTCGCCGGCGCGGTACGGACGATGTTGCCGGAATTCGGAGGAGAAACCGTGGAATGGCGAGCGGTTGTTGCCGGTGCGGAGCCCTTCAACGATTCGGCGCGCCACGAGTTCCAGGTCATCGATCGCCGCGACGACCTTCGCATTCAGCGCGGTGCTCACAATGTTGCTCCTCGTCCTGAGCGAAGCGAGGGACCTCCAGTCTTTGCCGTCCGAAGATCCTCGTCGGACCAACCCTGGAGGCCCCTCGCCTTCGGCTCAGGACGAGGGGATCTCGGCTCACGTCGCACTACG
>JANYCP010000332.1 GCA_025360265.1 Gemmatimonadota bacterium | reverse complement strand
GTATTCACTCTTCAATCGTTCGCAGAGCCGGCTGCCGATGAATCCGGTGGCCCCAGTGATGAGAATCGTTCCGTTCGTGTGCTCAGCAGAGGCCACGGTAGAGCTCCAGCATGCGAGAGGTCATGACGTCGGCGGTGTACTCGGCCGCGGCTTCGCGCATCGCGGCCTCCGAGACTCGCCGCCGCGTTGGCTCGTCCTGCAATACCGCCTGAACACTTGCGGCAATATCGGCAGCGCTCTCTGGATCGAAGAGTCTTCCGGTCTCGCCATCACGAATGAGTTCACTCATGGCTGAAGTCCTCGGTGCGATCACCGGCAGACCTGCCATCATTGCCTCAACCAGCGTGAGTCCGAAGGACTCGTATCGGGATGTGCACAAGTAGCATCCCGACTCCAGGTACAGACTCGCGATGGCACCATCGGACAGGCCGCTGCGGAACTCGAGATATTGCGCCAATTGCGGGAACTGCGCGGCGGCGTAGTCGCGCCACAGCGTCCCGTCGGGTGAAGTGGCCGTGTCGACGCCAGCCCAGACAAAGTGAATTCCCGGCACGAGCGCCACCAATTGGGCCACAGCCTCCAGATACGTCAGCACCCCTTTGCGCGCCGACACCGCTCCGACGGTCAGCACCTGTAGCGGCCGCCTCGTCACGGCACGGTCCGGTATCGTCGGCGCGATACCGTGCGGCACGATCCGTATCTGCTCCTCTGGCACGCCATAATCCACGGCGACCTGTGCCCGGTGGGTTTTGGTGTGGGTGACGAGGGCAGTGGCCCGATGGGCTGTCCAGTGCTCGAGGCGCGCGTAGCCACGCTCCAGCGCCGTACGGCCTGTGCCGAGTCGCACTGCATCGAACGCGGTGGTATGAATGCGGATCACGGTAGGAATGCGCGATGCGAGAGCCGTCCGGAAGCCGACGCCTTCGACGTTCGTGAATTCCACCACGTCGAACCTGTGGCGGGTGTTGAGCTGGTGAATCGCCCGCCAGAGGCCGTAACTCTCGCCGATACCCGGTTGAAACCGGGAGACCACCCGAAAGGGCCTCAGCACGCGGGCATGCACGGCATAACCATCTTCGATGAAGTCTGTTTCACTTTCCGGATGGGCCGTCACCACATGCACGGTGACGTCTCTGGCAACGAGACCGCGGGCAAGGGTCTGTACGTACCGCGCCGGTCCGTGCATCGGCGAGAATGTCGGCCAACGATCACAATAGAAACAGACCGTCAGGCGTTCAGCCATTGGACAGCTGCTTGATGTGGTCGGCCAGGCGCACGGCCAGGGCCGCGATCGTCAGGCCGGTGTTGGCGATTCCGCTCGCCGGAATGAGCGAACCATCGGCAACGAACAGGTTGGCCATGCCGTGCACACGCGCATCGCGATCGCACACGCCGGTATCAGGCGAGTCGGACATGCGGGCCGTGCCGGAATGGTGCGCAGCGGTGTCGACGGAGTCTTCCCAATGGGCAAACATTTGCGAGGAAATCACGGTCTTACCATTGCTGGCGATGAACGCGCCGATGGCGCTCCGCAATGTCGCGAGGTAGGCGGCGGACAACTTCCAATTTCTGCTGATTTGTCGCTGACCAGACGTTGCATCGATCGTCGCAGTGATCGCGCGATCCGCGGTACCGGGTTGTTCGGCGACCATCAGGAGCGAATAATGTCGCGTCGGCAGGCGAATCCCGAATCGGAATGACAGGATATCCAGCACGTCGTCCGGATGCCGGAGCAACCGGAAATAGTTGGCGAGGTTGAACGGATTATTGCGAAGCTTGGTAAGGACCGAGGCCGTCTGCTCCCGTTTTCGTTCGTTGAGCAGCAGCGCGGCCGGCCGCAGCTGAAACGATATCTGAATTCCGTCGCGGGAAATCGCGAGGGGCATTCGCAACGTTCCCGGGAGGCCAGGCGCCCGATAGTTCCAGAATTTGTAGAGCGGTGCTCGCAACTTGACGAGACCGACAAACGCCATCGGATGATCCTCGTAGTAACAGCCGGCATGACGCAGCGCCGGCAAGGCCGCCGTTGCGGCCATCGTCTGGAGGATTGCTGGAGTGCCCAGCCCACCGGCGGCGAGGACGAAAATGTCGGCGTCGAGCATTTGGTCCTGACCGTCCTCCGAACGCACGATCAGGTGGTCAACCCTGTTCGTACTGCCTACCGCGATCCCAATGACCTCGCCCCGGACCAGCCGGACATGCGACCGGAGGTCGAGCGTCTCCCAGAGGTTTCGTCGCGTACCGGGAATGAACATGATTGGCATTTCCGGCGCGGCCAGTCCAGCAGCCCGGTACTCGCGGCGCAGCGTCTCGCCGGCTGTCTCCACGGCGGAACGCTCCACACCGCCGAGCAGCCGATACGCTTTCTCGTACGCAACGGCGAGTTCTGATTTCGGAAACGGCCAGGACGCGTCGAAGATCGCCGGACTCGGTTCGATCAGGGCATTGTGCCAGAGGGAGGTGGTTCCGCCCAGGCCCGATCCGACGTGGAGATCGAGCCGTGCCGGTATGCCAATGTCGACCAGTCGCGACTGCATGTCGGAGATGTTTCTCCCGAACTCGACGACGGTCACGTCGTGAGTGTCGGCGAGTTCATGCGCCAGGACGCAGCCGCCCAGTCCGGCGCCGACGATAAGAACACGGGGTCGAGTGGCTGCCACGCGCGGAGCATTCATGAGGTGGTTCGCAATCTAGGCTCACGGTTACATTTCGTGCCATCTGATCCATGCCACGGTCCCTTCCGGGAGAAGCCTTGCCGGATCGCCTTAGCCCGTCCGCTGTCGCCGATAATCCATCTCCGAGCGTTCCAGCTCGTCGCTTTGCAATCATTACGCCGTACTATTCCCGCACCGGTGACGAAGGTCGCGCCGGCGGTCTCCGCACATACAGTCATCTGGTGGCCGAGGCATTGGTGAGTCGGGGCTGGCTCGTCGACGCGCTATGCATCGATCCGGACGCGAAAGCTCAGCCAAGGGAGCTGGGCGTTGAGGCCATCCCGATTCACCTGCCACAATTGCCATGGCGGTTGGGACGGTTCGAGCCGCTGATTGGCGGACTCGTCCTGTTACGTGCAGTCTGGCGCCTGGATCGTCGGCATCGCTACGATGCGATCGAATGCATTCACGCGGATGGAATCGGCTGGGCACTTGCCATCGTTTTTGGTCGGCGCTTCTACCTCCGCATGCACACGTCTGGGCGGCAACATGCGGGGTTCAGCGACAAGACGCTGGCGCCCAACGAGCGCGCGCGAGTCCGCTGGGACCGAATCACCGCTCGGCGGGCAGCGCATCTGGTCACTCATTCGCGGGTGCACGCCGAAGCGATGGCAGTAGAGAACGGCCTGCCGATTGATCGGATCGATGTGTTGTTTCACGCGACCCTTGCCGCGCCACGCGAAGTTGACCTGCACCGAGCCGACCGGGTCCTGTTCGTCGGCACCATGGAGCGTCGCAAGGGGATCGACACGTTCATCCAGGCGAGCGCACGGGCTCGTGCCCGAGGGCTGCCTGGGCGTTGGACCGCGATTGGCCGTGATTTCGAGCAGTGGCAGGAATTCGCGCGTCGCGAAGGATCCGACGCGACGCTCGTCGGGCCGGTCGATGCGGCAGCACTCGCGAGCTACTGGGTCGAGACCCGGTGGGTCGTGGTGCCAAGCCGCTATGAAAGCTTTGGATTGGTGGTCATCGAGGCGATGGCACGGGGTATTCCTGTCATCGCGGCACGTGGCGGCGCGCTTCCTGAAGTCGTCGGCGATGCCGGACTCCTCGTCGATGTGGAGCAACCCGACCAGATTGTTGCGGCCATCGATCGACTCGTCAATGAGCCTGGACTGGAGGCACACCTGCGCGACGCGTCTTATCAGCGCTACCATCAGGAGTTCGCTGTCGAGCGGTTCGCCGAGCGGCTCGAGCGTTTGCTGACCGAACAGGACCGGGGCCGGCGCGGATGATCGACGCCAGCGAGCCGACGGTCAGCGTCATCATTCCGTCCTACAACTACGGACGTTACGTCCCGGAAGCCGTCGAGACTGCGTTGGAGCAGACCCACCGACCGTTCGAAGTGATCGTAGTCGATGATGGCAGCACCGACGATACCCGTGCCCTCCTGGCTCCCTACATGGAGCGCATTCGGTACGTCTATCAGGAAAACCGCGGGTTGTCGGCGGCGCGCAATACTGGAATTCGGCACGCCCGCGGCGAGTGGATCGCGCTGCTCGATGCCGACGATCTCTGGCATCCGCGCAAGACCGAGATTCAGCTCACCGCGGTCGGTTCGGATACGTCGATCGGGTTGGTCGGATCGCCGGAGTACGTCGGCGCTATTCCCACGGTACTCCCCGAACCGCCCCGGGTTCGGCGATTCGGCGTGCGTGATTGCCTGACCCGGCCACCGATCGCACCGTCCACCGTTCTCGTCCGCCGGAGTTGCTTCGATACCGTCGGCTACTTCGACGAAACGCTGACCTCCGTTGAAGATCGTGACATGTGGTTGCGCCTGGCGATATCGTTCGGGGCCCTGCAGGTGACGTCACCCTGTTGGCACTACCGGATGCACCCCGAACAGATGAACAAGAACTCACAGCGCATGCTCGACAACTATGACCGGGTGCTCCGGCGATTTTTTTCCGAGCATCAGGAGTTCAACCCGCTCCGCCGATTTGCCATGGCGTACATGCACATGGACGCCGCCCGCTCGTTTTCGGGCCAGGGCGATCGGCGCGCTGCCATCGCCCATGTGCTGCGTTCAGGGTTGTACTGGCCGTTTTCGCTGGGCAATCACGCGCAGCGCAATCGGCTGCTGCGGGTGCGGCTGCTGGAGAGGTTTATCCTCGGTCGCTCGCCGAAATCGCTGTTGTGGGGCTAATGCTGCAGGTCACGCACCGATCGACGCCGACGCGTTGAGCTGGTTGCCGCCGGCGAACACCCCCGCCGCTGTGACCTGCACGATGCGGTTCGGGCCCTGAAAGAAGACCTGGCGCTGGTCATGCCAGACATAGGTCTCGATCCGGTAGAGACCGGCGGGCACATTGGCCTGAAGGGCGATGTCCACCGCGAACTGGCCACTTCGAACCGGATGCGCGCCGAGCGCGCTGAAGTTCACCTGATATAGCAGTTGACTGCTGGCAGCCTCCAGAATCGTGATGCCCACCGCGACATGCGGCGGCACCTCGGGCAATGTCACCTCGCCCACCACGCGACACTTGAACATCCCACCTGACTCGACTGACTGCGGTTCCGGTCCAATGAGCTTGAGTACCCGAATCCCCAGACTATCGGTGGTCGCCTCGTCCTCGGTTGACTCGGCCGCGTTGGTGCCTTGCAGGTAGGCCTTGATCGCGTCCCGCGGTGACCCGTGCAGTGCGACCTGTCCCTGCCGAAGCAGGATGCAGTCGGTACACAGTTCCACGACGCGATCGAGTTGATGCGACACGATTACGACCGGGATACCGGCTCCCACCAGGCTCTTGATCCGCCCGAACGCTCGCCCCTGAAACTCGGCGTCACCGACGGAGAGCACCTCGTCAATGATCAGCACCTCAGGCTCGAGATGGGCTGCGATCGCGAATCCAAGGCGGGCATTCATGCCACTGCTGTACCGCTTCACCGGGGTATCGATGAATCCGGAAATCCCGGAGAATTCGACGATGTCATCGAATCGCTCGCGAATCAGCTGCATGGGCATGCCCATGATCGCGCCTTGCAGGTAGACATTCTCCCGCCCGGAAAGGTCGGGATGAAAGCCGGCAGACACTTCGATGAGCGCGCCGGCGCGTCCGGTGATCGCCGCCGTTCCGCGCGTCGGAACCAACACCTTGGTGAGCAGTTTCAGCGTGGTCGATTTACCGGCACCATTGCCACCGATAATGCCGAGCGCTTCACCGGGCTTGACCTCGAACGACACGTCGCGCAGCGCCCAGAAATCATCTTCGCGCAGCTCGGTCTTCATCGCAGCTGCACCGGGGCGCAACCGGCGCACCATCGCGGGGATCATGTCGCGCAGGGAGTCGTGCGACATGCCACGACGAAAACGCTTCCAGACGCCGTCGAACAACACATGGCCGGCC
>JANYCP010000303.1 GCA_025360265.1 Gemmatimonadota bacterium | reverse complement strand
ATGAACGCTGCGCGCGGCCCACAACCGTTCCCGGGCACGATGCAGCGCGCCACGATCGACGGGATCGACATCCACAATGAAGAGATGGCGCAGCACGCGCCGTGGCGGGACTCGATCGCCATCGAACTCAACGTGACGCGGACCAGTGCTGAGCAATTCAGTCGTGGCATCGTGCTACTGCGAATCGTGGACACCGCACGTAACGTGCAGGTCGCGATGGACCAGAAAGGCGACGACGCCTGGCTCCGACTGCGCCTCCGGGCCGCGGACTGGCGGCTGCACTACCCGCGTTGGCAAGTCAGCCATGCCATGCGAATGTCGCCGAACATTCCCTGGCGATTCCGCTGGACGTGGGCACGAGACCGCTTCACCATCGTCAACCAGCCGATTGACGGCCCGCCGAGCTCACCGGTCACGGTGCCGCTATCAATCGGCTTGGGCTGGAGCTTCATCCATCCTTTTGTGAGCACGATCGATTCCAATCGATTGCTGTGGACGTCGCTCTGGTTGGCGTTCTGGTTCGGCTTGCTTGGCTGGCTGGCGGGCGCGCTGCAGAGACGCTGGACAGTTGCGACTGGCATAGGTGCGATCGGGATCTACGTAGCGGTGTCGCTCGGTTGGGGGATGCAGCTGCAGGTGAGCGAGATCGTTGCGGCGGCCGGGGCGTATGCCGCGGTGGCGGCGGTTTCCGTCGTCCTGAGCAAAGCGAGGGACCTCCAGAATCGCTTCGACTGAGATCCAAGTCAGAGCAAATCTGGAGGTCCCTCGCTACGCTCGGGATGAGGAGTGTAGGTCTCTCGTCTCTCGTGCAGTCTAGTTCAACACCACATCCGCGCCAGTCCTGGGCTTCAGCACCCACGTCCCATTCCCTACCGGCATGAGCACACCGCGGAAGGTTCCGGTCCGGCCCGGCGCGAACAAGCTGCGCGGTGCTGACAGCAACTGGTCGAGCAGCACAGTCGTCTTGACCGACGTGTCAGCCGGGTCAGCCACCTTGAGCGCAAAGTCGGTACCTGAACTGGCCGTGTCGCGAATCACCACGTTGCTCAGCTGGATCAGCACCGCGTCAAGCGAGCCGTTCTTGGCGTTGTTCGCATCGACAACCGTCGTGATCCGCGGCAGCGGCGGGATCACCGTGACGTAGGAGCCGACCAGGAAACCGTTGAGCAGGGCGCCCTGTCCGAAGGACTTGCCTGTTGTGCCGAGGACCAGGACTGAATCGCCAATGTTATTGCCGAGGACACCAGACTTGGCACGCATGGCAGCAACCCGAAGCGCGCCGCTGCTGTCAACCAGGAACGCACTGGAATCGCGAAAGAACTGGAACCCCGACGTGACGACGGCGTGCACCAGCACCCGCTTGCCGGCGGCCATGTTGCGCGCGATGGCTAGCGTCACCTCGGTGTATCCCAGACGAATCACTCGGCCCAGCCGATTCGAGTCCACTTCGGCGATGATGCGCACGCTGCCGGTGTCGCCAGCGATGACGCCGATCGTGTCGCCGAGGACGCGTGAGTCGATCACGACGCGATAGCTGCCGAGCGGCAGCGAGTCGAACGTCGCGAGGCCCTGCGCGTTGGTCACGCCAGTCCGAAGTGTGTCCTGGCCGCCGGGAACGAGAAGCGCGACGCGCACACCGGCGAATACCGTGTCGAGAGAGGTGAAGCTGTGGCTTGCGTCGCGATCGAAGACCGCCAGCACCTGGATCGCGCCAGTCGGGAGTGACGGGACAGTCAGTCGTTCACCGGCGTTGGTGCATGCGCTGCCAGCGAGCAGCGCGAGAATGACCCCAAATGAGATGCGACGCATATTCAGTTCTCCACCCGGAAGCCGATCCGGATCGTGCGCGGATCGCCTCGCCGGCTGAGCAATGTTCCAAATCCGGGATTTGCGATGAGTGGCAGGACCGTGTGCCCCGACGCATCAGTGGTGATCGTGCCGTTCGGATTCACTAGCATCGCCGCATGATCAAACAATCCGGTGGTGGTGCCGACGACATTGAATCCGTCGATCGTGAGCATCCAGCCGTGTGAGATCGGCAGCGAAACGCGAAGATCGAGCGCACCGACATCTGGGTCGCGGCAACTGTTACGCGCCGCGAATGCACCGGCCTGCGACGCAAGGCAGCTGTTGGACGACGTCGCACCGATGTAGGCCGGATCATTGGCGCCTGAGCCGTCGCCGTTGGCGTCGACGCCGTTGCGGAATCCCGGCGTAAACGGCAGGCCCGACCGATCGCGATATCGGGCGGCAAACGTCGCGGGATACTTCGCCGACGTCGAGTACGTCAACGTGGCGGACACCCGGTTCGGAATGTCGAGGTCGCCGCGACCGTCTTCCCAGCGCGCGCCGTTGAGGCCGGCCGGAAACGGTGAAAGCTGATCGGCAGGGTTCGCACTGAGCGAGCCCGGCAGGTTGTCGGTGGTCTTGGAGTACGTGTACCCGATGGTGAGGTCGAGGCCGCGACTCATGCGATGCTCAAGCGAGACTGACGCTTCGTAGTTATCGGTATATCCGGTGGCCGTCAGTCCGTACACCATGTCGAATTCGGCGAAGCGCCGGTTGCTGCCGACGCCCGGAGTAAGCAGCGCACCGTACTGCTGCAGCGTGCCGTAAATCGGGCGGCCGTCACTCGCGGTTGCTGCCGGCGCACCGATGCGATTCAGGTCCTGGCGCTGCAAGAGATAGTCGGCGTGACGATACGCGCCGCCAACGGTCAGCGTCGTGCCACCGCCAAGTCGCTGGGTGAGCGAGGCCTCCGACTTGAATGCCTTCGGCTTGCGCACACTATCGGCGAAGAATGTCAGCGCCTGTCCGGCAGCAGTGCCGGCACCTGCACCAACCTGCGGCCAGCTCAGCGTTCCGGTTGCTCGTCGCACTGTCACGTCGCCGTCGTACTGTGCCGCCTCGGCGAGTGCGGCCAGGTCGAACTGCGCCGGCACGATACCAGCCGAGCCACGCAGCGTCGTCTGCCCGTTGCCGCTGACGTCCCACGTGAATCCAACGCGCGGGCCAATGTCCTGCTTCTTGATATCGAGCGGTTGGAGGTCGTTTCGGAAACCGCTTACACGGGCCCAGCCAACATTTGGACTGACCACGCCAGCCGGGAGAGCTTCGTAGTCAACCCGCAGGCCAAACAAGAGCTGGATCTGTGACGTGACGCGCCACTCATCTTGCACAAACAAACCGATGTCGGCAGCCGACAGGTTTGGTGCCGCTGCAGTCCGTATCGCCTGATAGAAGGAACCGCGCCCAACACTGAAGCCAGCCAGGTTGCCAAACTGGTACACGCCGGCACTACCTGGCAGGAAATCGTAGGTCACGGCACGATGATCATAGGAAAGGCCCGCCTGCACGGTGTGATCGCCGGTACGGTAACTGACCGACTCCGATCCGCCGAATCCCGATTCCTTGAAATGTCCCGGCAACGTGACGGCGCCACCAAAGGCGAGCGCATCACCAACGATCCCGGTGTACGGCAGTGCCGCTCCGGTCCAGTCGCGCGTCGCGCTACGAACACCCAGGCGGGTTTCGCTCGTCCACGCGTCGGCACCGGTCGTCAGTTCTGCTGCCGCGGAAAAGTCACTGGCCTTGAGGCTTGAGCCGGCGCCATTTGCCAACTCAGTTCCGACCAGCGGATTGGTTTCGGTCCACGACGCAGCGTTGGCTCGCAAGGCGAAGAGTGTGGCCGGACCAAAACGCCAATCGAGTCGTCCAGCACCGCTGCCACCCCTCCAGGTCCTCACCGTCGGAGCCAGCCAGGAACTGACATCCTTCGACCCAAGAGTCTGCGCGGCGGCGCGCACCGCCGCGAACAGATCAGATGATGTGTCGCTTGTTGCCCGTGCCGCGTCGAACGGCGATGCGGTGGGTTGCTGGAGCTGCTGGTAATCGCCACGCAGGAACCACGACGCGGTATCGCCCTTGATCGAGCCACCCATCGCGACACCAGCGCGGATCGACGTCGCAGCCGAGTCACCTGCGTTGTCGAGCTTGCTGCCGCCGAGTTTCGCACCGCTGAACGTGGCCCAGGGACGGAACGTGAACGCGCCGGCACCCTGCGCCGTCTCGGCGCTGAGGACCGAGCCGAGAGTTCCCGGACCGGCACCATTGGCGCCGAATCCGCTGACCGTCACCTGATTCACGCCATCGCGGGCGAAGAGATACGGCGTCGCTGGCTCGTCTGGAATACCAGGGTGACGCAGCAGCGTTTCGTGCAGACCGTCGACGAAGAGTGAAGAAAAGCCGGGACGCAAACCGTTGCCGCTCGCGAATGCGCCGTTGCGACCATCGCGCGGCAGGTCTGCCTCGGAAAGGACTGCGGCAGCACCGCCGATATCGTTGCGTTGGGCGAACGCCGTGAGGTCGCGACCGGTAATAGCCCGGCCACGGGACGCGCCTGAAATCGTTGCGTTGGAAGCCTGCTCCGCCACAGTCGTAATGGGCGGCGGGCGGCGGATCACCGTGATCGTGATACGGGTCATCGCCCCGCCGACAACATCCACGTCACGCATCCGCACCGGCTGATAGCCGAACTGCTCGGCGAGGACGGTGTACCGACCCGGCGAGAGAAGTGGGATCGCCACGGACCCGGCACGACTGGCAGTCAGCGAGCGGACAACCGCCCCGCCGCGTTCCAGCGTCACCGTGGCTTCCTGCACGGCGGCACCGCGCCCATCAACCACCTGGACGGTCAAGCCACCGACCGTCTGGCCCTGTGCCGCCAGCGAACGCGTGGAGAACGGAATGAGGCTTAGGCCCAGCAGGCACGCGATCCGGGCCGCAGCGCGCCAACGAACGAGGGAATTAGACATGGGATGCCTTGGTGCAGGAGCGGTGCCACGGACTGACCGGTGACCACGTGTTACCGGACCGGCGTGGTGTGGCGGAAAAGTAACACCGGTCGCAATCAGTTAGAGTCGGCGCGATGTGGCGTGAACGCAACAGACGAGGCATGAGGCATGCCCGATGCCCCTGTGTCGTTCCACCACACCTCGCGCTAACTTCCCCCTCGTGTCCCACCTCTCATTCCGAGCCCGTCTTTTCGTAGCCCTCCTGGTCGTCAGTGCGCTGCCGCTGATCATCGTGGCCGGTGCGGGCGTCGTGTTCATGGCGAGCAAGCCGTCGATCAATTGGCAAAGAGATGTGCAACCGGTAGCTAACACCCAGGTGCCGATGATGCAGTACATCACCAAACTCGACATGTCGCTTGAGGCGCGGGCCGCCATCGAGGCACACAACGATGCGGTCCACCACCTCCAGAGTGCGGCCAACTCGACCGGCAACGAGCAAACCGGTTGGCAATGGAAGGGCGGCGTTGGAGTCGTAGTCCTGCTGCTCGGACTCGTCATGCTCGTGGTGTTTGTCGGCGCGCGGCTCTCCCAACAATACGCCGCGCCACTCAACGAAATTGTCGACTGGACACGCCGCATTCAGCGCCACGAAACACTGCCACCGGTGCCGAACCCGAGCACCGTGCCGGAATTGATCACGCTGCAGCAATCGCTCTACGAACTGCAACGCGGCCTGGAACAGGCCCGCACCGTGGAACTGGAGTCGGAACGCCTGCGGGCATTTGGCGAGGTGGCTCGCCGTGTCGCGCATGAGATGAAGAATCCGCTGACACCAATTCGCCTCGCGGTGCGGCAACTCTCGAAACGCGCCGCACCCGACATGCAGGTTGAACTTGAAGTAATCGCCGCAGAGTCCGCGCGCCTTGAATCCATGGCGCGCGACTTCGCCGAACTCGGCCGCTTGCCTGAAGGAATTGCGGCGCCCGTTGACCTGAGCGAATTGCTGCAGGAGCTGCTGCAGAACGCCGTCCCCGATGGCATGCAGCGCGAGTTCCGCTCCGATGAAGCGGGAGTCAGTATCGAGGGCTTCTATGATCCGCTCCGTCGTGCGTTCAGCAACTTGCTCCGCAATGCAGTGGAGGCTTGCCACGGATCGGGCAACATCGCGATCCGGATCCGCCGCGACGGCCGTCACATTTCCGTCACACTGAGCGACAATGGCCCGGGTATCACGGTCGAGCGTCGCGAGCTGATCTTCCGGCCGTACTACAGTGGCAAAGCCGACGGCACCGGCCTCGGCCTCGCCATTGTGAAGCAGACGATCGAACAGCATCACGGCGCGATTTCCGTTGACGACACGCCCGGCGGCGGCGCCACCTTCCTGGTGCAGTTCCCGGTATGACCACCAAGATCCTGATCGTCGACGACGAAGCGAATATTCGCCGCATGGTCGGCGCACTCCTCAAGTCGGAAGAGTTCGAAGTCTCCGAAGCCGCCAATGGCAACGCCGGGCTGCTGGCCATTCCCGACGTCAAGCCCGACATCATTCTTCTCGATCTGATGATGCCGCCAGGACCCGATGGACTGGCCACGCTGGAGAAGATTCGCGCCGGTGATCGTGACATTCCGGTGATCATGATGAGTGGCAAGGCGCAACTCGCCGACGCAGTTCGCGCGGTGCAGGCGGGCGCCTTTCAGTTTCTCGAGAAACCGCTCGCGCCGGAATCATTGCTGGTTGCGGTACGTTCGGCAGAAACACTCGTGCGCACGCAGGCGGAAAACCGCGCCCTTCGTCAGGCGCTTGGGCCGCAGCCGACCTTGGTGGGATCGAGTCCCGCAATGGAGCGCCTGCGGGTGTTGATCGCGCAGGTGGCACCCACCGATGCCCGCGTCCTGATCCTTGGTGAATCGGGTTCCGGCAAGGAGCTCGTTGCCAACGCCATTCACCGCTATTCGGCACGAGCGCGCGGACCATTTGTTTCGGTGAACTGCGCTGCGATTCCGCGCGATCTGGTTGAGAGCGAAATGTTCGGCCATGAGCGGGGCGCGTTCACCGGTGCGCACGATCGCCG
>JANYCP010000097.1 GCA_025360265.1 Gemmatimonadota bacterium | reverse complement strand
CTGATCGGTCAGTTCGAATCAAAACCACGATGACTGGACAAGCCGCAGTTGTAGTTCGTTTGGCGTTTCGGTTTCAACCGAGCAGTAGAATATGCGCGCTTTGGTCGGATGGTTCATGTCTGAGTCATACAAAATCTGGTTTTTTGGATGAAGAGCTAGGACTCTAAAAAAAAAATCCCGGTTCAAACCCTGTCGTTCAACGAGCAGGCGCGAATTGGTTTGCAAGATGGAGATTATGAGAATTCGGTAAAAGGAATTTTAGCTCTCGCAATCGGCTAATCCACCAGGCGACTTGCACATGATTGCCGCTTCTACTCCGACCCGGTACGCGGCGAACTTCGTGCACACGGTGACCCCGGCGACGGTGGCGCTGAATCTCGGCGCCGGAATGCCGACGCCGACAATCTCCTCGCCGAGCGGTCCATACAAGCGGCTACAGGCCGTGTTTGTCCGGCCGAGTGACTATGTCTTCACGCAACTCTGGTATGGCGCCGGCGTCATTCAGGCCGCAACCGGCTACTTCGGTTCGGGAGCGACCACACTCGCGATGCCGGATCTGTCGGGCGTTAGCGGATACAATCCAGCGTGGTTTCCGGTTGGCGTGTCGAGTCCATTTCCGTGGATTCTGTCAGGCTTCTCAGTTCTGAATACCGCTGCGGCCTGTGTGGACGGCGGGAGCTATCGGTCGGCCGGGACGTCTGGGTTGAACTGATCGCGGGACGGGAGCTTACCTCAGCTCGTCATGGAAACGCTTGGCAACGGCCCGCTACTTCGCCGCAGGCCACTTCGCCTGCCACTCCGCCGCTTTTGCGGGCTTGCCCCAGGCGGTGTAGAGCGCGACAAGCCGGCGATCATTGGTGAGCGTGCGAGGGTTGGTCGGGCCGACTGCCTTGCTCAGCACGTCGTTCGCGTGGAGCAACAGCTCCTCGGCCTTGGCGAACTGCTTGATTGCGCTGTAGTGCTCGCCGAGAACGCCTTCCGAATTGCCGGCGAGCCAGGTGTCTGCGCCGACATACTTCCGCCGCAACGCCAGACTCGCCTCCAGCGCGTTTCTCCCGCCGGTCGTGTCGCCCTGGTGATCAAGCGAGCGGCCAAGGGTCTGCAAGGCATAGGCTATCGCAGGGTGACTCTCGGGCAGCGTCCTGCCGCGCAGCGCGAGAATCTCGCGACTGTCCGAAGCAGCGTCCCCATAGCGCTTCTGGTCGAAGAGGAACCCGGAGTAGTTCATCAGCGTGAACGCGTAGTCCGGATGTTCAGGGCCAAGAAGTTTCTTCCGCAATGCGAGTGTTTCGCGATACGCGCTGTCCGCTGCCAGCGGCTTCTCCGAAAGGTCGAGTGCCGTGGCGAGCGCGTTCAGCACCGACGCAAGTTCGAGCGATGGGTCGGCTGGATGATTTCGTCGGAGGATTTCCACCGACTTGCGGTGCAGCGGCTCCGCCTCGCCGAACTCTCCTTGCTCGCCGAGTGTGACGGCCACGTCGTTGAGTCCGAACGCCACGAGGTCACTCTGATCACCAAAGAGCGTTCGCCGCATCGCGAGTGCGTCGCGATGGTAGCGTTCCGATTCCTTGACATTGCCACGGTAGTGCGCGAGGGAGCCAAGATTCTCGGTCAGTGCTGCATACAGCGAATCGGGGTGACTGCGATGCGAGGCATAGCGATCATACGCGCGCCGGAAGATCGTGTCCGCGCGGTCAAGGTCACCCTTCTGGAGGTACAGCTGACCGATTGAACTGAGTGCCCGCACCGCTTCAGGACTGTTCGGACCGTTCACGCGTTCCTGGATAGCCAGTGCCGCCGTGTCCTGTCGTTCCGCCTCGGCGAATCGCCCAAGACTGCCGTAGCTCTGTCCGATGACCGTTTCGAGTTCCGCCCGGATGTCGGGCGCCGTGGTGCGATCAACATCGAGGCGGCGCGCGGCGGCATCAAGCAGCTCCGATGCTGGAACATCGCGGCCGCCAGTCACCGGCTTGACCGAACTCAGCAGCGTGCGGAGAAAGCCGTTGACTTGCTGTTCCTTGAGCTGCTCGGATCGGGCGCGCCGCGATTGTATCGTCGTCGAGATCACGCCGCCAATGAGCGCAATCAGCACCAGCGCGGATGCGACGACAGCAGCAGCATTACGGTGGGCAAATTTGCGAAGCCGGTATCCGGCCCAGTCGCGATGCGCGCGGATTGGATCGCCAGCGAGGTAGCGCTGGAGATCGTCGCCGAGCGCCTCCACCGACGCGTAGCGCCGCTCCGGGTCGCTGCGCAGTGCCATGAGCACGATGTTGTCGAGTTCGCCTTCCAGCCGATGGCGCAGGCGTGCGGCGCTTTTCTCGCCGCGCTGCTGCGCCGCGTGATCGCCCACCAAGCTGCTCGGGCGCGGAACGGGGTCGTTCAGCACCGCGCGTTCGACGTCTGCGGGCGACCGAGTCGCGGAGACGTGCGGGCGCCGCCCGGCAAGAAGCTCGAAGAGCACGACGCCAAGCGAGTACACGTCCGACGAAGTCTTGAGGGCGCCTCCCCGGATCTGCTCCGGCGAGGCGTATTCCGGTGTGTATGCTCGTGCATTGCCGCGAGTGAGTGGCATCGCATCGTTTCCCGTGTCCGCGTCGAGCAGCTTCGCAATGCCGAAGTCGAGCAGCTTCACGCTGCCGTCCGGCGTCACCATGATGTTGCCCGGCTTGATGTCGCGGTGAATGACCAGGTTCTGGTGCGCATGCTGCACGGCGCGACAGACCTGACGAAAGAGCTCGACGCGCCCGCGCACGGTGCTGGTGTGCGCTGTACACCATGTCGTGATCGGCTCGCCCTCGATGAACTCCATGACGAGATAAGGGCGTCCGTCACCAGTGACGCCGCCATCATGCAATGCCGCAATGTTCTGGTGCTGCAGCGATGCGAGGATCTGTCGTTCGCGGAGAAAGCGGTTCAGCGTGAGTTCGCTGTCGATGCCACGCTGTACCAGCTTGATGGCGACGCGTTGCCGATACTGGTCGTCGGCGCGTACCGCCTCGTACACCGCACCCATGCCGCCAACGCCGACCAGTCGAACGACATCATAGGGCCCGAGCCGGGTCCCTTCGAGCGGACCTGGGTCGGCACCGGCGAGGTAGTCGCGCGCGTTGAGGGGTGAGGCGTACACTGCTTCCGTGTTCTCGGCAGGTGCCAGCATCTGAGCGACGTCGCTCCACAGGTCGATGTCGCTGCCTGCAAGGCGATCGAGCGCGGCGTTGCGTTCTGTCCCGGGAAGGTCGATCAGCTCGTCGAACAGTTCGCGAACTCGGCGGAGGTGCTCGGCCGTTCGTTTCACGCGAGTCCGTCGGCTGGTTCGTCGGTGAGCACCTGGGCGAGCCATGCCTTGGCGAACTGCCAGTCTCGCTTCACCGTGGCCGCAGATATGCCAAGTGCGGCAGCGATTTCCGGCACCTCGAGCCCGCCAAAGAGCCGCAGCTCGGCGACCTGTCCCCATCGTGGTTCGGCGGCGCTGAGTTGCGTCAGTGCGTCATCCACGATCAACAGCTCGACGACATGGTCGTTCGCACCAGCAATCGATTCGTTCAGCGGCAGGTTGATCGTTCCGCCGCGCTTGAGCCGATTCCGGCCACGGGCATGATCAACCAGCACGCGACGCATGGTTTGTGATGCCGTGCGCAGGAAGTGGATTCGGTCCTCGAACACGATCGGTTCGGCGCCAACCAGCCGGAGATAGGCTTCGTGTACGAGCGCGGTGGGCTGTAGCGTATGGTCCGGGTGTTCGCCGCGCATGTGCTTTTCGGCAATCGCCCGCAACTCGGCATACACCATCGGGAGAAGCTGCTCGGCGGCGAGCTGGTCGCCGCGACGAACCTCGTCGAGGAGTCTGGTGACCGTCTGCGGAAGTGTGTCGTCGCCGGGCATGGCCGTTACTTCTTCCGCGCCATCCGATCCATGTGCCGCGCATGGCGCCCGATGTACCAGCTCGCCCCTCCTGCGATCAACGCAGCGGCCAGGAAGAGATATTGCACGTTGGTGGAGAGATCAGGAATGCCCTTGGTCAGCGCAATCAAGCAGAAGAATACGCCGGTGAGCACGTTGGCGTAGCGCCGCATCGGCGAGCGGCCGCGGGCGCTCTTCGACAGGAACGCAATGAGGATGACACCGAAACCAACGGCGAACACAAGCCAGGCAAGGGCGGGAAGCGGATTATCTGACATGGAGTGATCCTCGATTCAGGGGGTGTGTCGTGGCGCGCCATCGGCGGTCACGTCGTAACCCAAGCCAGAGAGATACACCTTCGACACCGCGCTTGCCTCGCGCGGCGTCTTCGCCTTGTCGGGCACTGCATCAAGCTCAACGATGGCCCAGCCGTCGAACGACGTCTCCTCCAGCGCATCGAACAGCGCAGGCAACGGCGCCCCGCCACGCCCCAGCTCTACGAAGCGGTACCCAGACGCTGAATCGGTCTTCTCGACATCCT
>JANYCP010000212.1 GCA_025360265.1 Gemmatimonadota bacterium | reverse complement strand
GGTCGCGAGCGTCGCACCGGCAGCCGGTGAGGGCAGCCCTGTGAACCACGCCGACGGTCGGCCGCCGTGCGAAGAATTGACATTGTAGCGCGCCAGGCGAAGTGCGGTCGCCGTGACATAGATGAAACAGAGGACCCAGGCGAAGCGACCGGCGTTGGCCAGCTCTTCGAAGTAGATCAGCAGGGCAGGGGCGACGCCAAAGGAGATGACGTCGACCAGCGAATCGAGTTCAGCGCCAAATCGGGTGCCGGTGTTCGACAAACGTGCCACGCGGCCATCGAGACCATCGAGCACCCAGCCGAACATGATGAACCAGCCAGCCCACAAGTAGCCGCCGTTGTACGCGGACACGATCGCCCAGAAACCGAAGAACAGGTTGCCGAGCGTGAACGCACTTGGCATCACCACGACAACGCGGCGCATGCCAGTGCGCTGCGGCGAGTTTCCGGATTTCAGGTCCATTCGGCGATGGCCGTGACGCCGGCCTGCGTCACGTCTCCTTCCTTGACGAGGATGCGGGCTGTCCCAGGGAGGAAGACATCCACGCGAGAACCAAATCGGATCAAGCCCATGCGGTCGCCTTGCTTCACTACCGTACCGGTATCGTGATCGGTCACGATACGGCGAGCGACGCTCCCGGCGATCTGGCGCGTCAGCAACTTCCCACGCGGTGACGCGATACCGACGTCGCTGTGCTCATTCTCCAGGGCGGCCTTCTCGCGTCCGGCGTGACCGAACTCGCCCTTCTGATAGTGTCGGAAGGTGATGGTGCCGTTCACGGGATATCGATTGACGTGCACGTTGAACACGTTCATGAAGATCGACACCCGCTGTGCCGTGCCGCCAACAACCTTCGGCTCATCGATGCTGATGATGCTCACCACCACGCCGTCCGCCGGCGCGATGATCACGTCATCGCCCCGACGACCCGTCCGCACTGGGTCGCGAAAGAATGCAATCACCCAGCCAGCCACCAGCATCATTGGGACGGCCGCCCACCATGCGCCGACCCAGAAGAGCACGGCGACGATCGCCCATGCGATCGCGATGAACGGCCACCCCTCAGGCGCAACGCGCATTACTGCTCCTCTTCCAGTTCGTGTCCCACCAACAATCGGTAGGCTTGGCGATATCGTTGGCGTGTTGCCGCGATCACTGCATCCGGGAGTGCTGGTCCCGGCGCGTTGCCGTTCCAGCGACCCGCCTTGCGTTCCGCAGTAAGCCAATCGCGCAACGGTTGCTTGTCGAAGCTCGGTTGGGTCTTGCCTGGGGCGTACTCTGCCGCCGGCCAGAACCGCGACGAATCCGGCGTCAACACTTCATCGATCAGGATTTGCTGCCCACGGGCGTCGAGTCCGAATTCAAACTTGGTATCGGCGATGATGATCCCCTGACGTGCCGCTTCATCGCGTCCCGCTGCGTACACGGCAAGTGAGGTGGCCTTCAGTGCGTCGGCGGCTGGCGCGCCGAGCGCGTCCCGCATGCGGGCAAACGGGACATTCTCATCATGGCCACTCTCGGCCTTGGTGGCCGGAGAGAATATCGGCGGCGCCAACTGACTCGACTCACTCAGTCCGGTGGCGAGCGCTTCTCCAGCGAGCGTGCCCGATCGCTTGTACTCGGTCCAAGCCGAACCCGCGATGTATCCGCGGACGACACACTCGAATGCGAACGGCTTGGTGCGCCGCACGAGCATCGCGCGTCCAGCGATCTGATCGCGGTGGTCGGCGAGCTTCGGGATCGCAGCGACGATCTCGTTCGTGTTGGCGGTGATGAAATGGGATGGCGTGACCGCTGCAAGGCGCAGAAACCAGTGCGCCGAGAGCTGGGTGAGGACCCGTCCTTTGTCGGGCACTGGTTCCGCCATGACGACGTCGAATGCGCTGACGCGATCACTCGCCACGAGGAGCAGGCGTTGCGCGTCGACTTCGTAGACCTCACGCACCTTGCCGCGCCGCCAGAGAGGCAGTGGCAACGCGCTGGCGAGCAGCGGCTGTGCCGTCATACCCGCAGCTCGGCGGTGTCACTCGATGTGGCAGGTGCGTGCCGCGCGCGCGCGTCCGCCACCAATGGGTCGAGATACTCGGCGAGAAACTCGGTTACCTGTTCGGCTGAACGACCGATATAGCGCGACGGTTGCAGCTGGGCCTTCAGCGATGTCGCATCGACGCCGGCAAACGTCGCATCACCGGCAAGACGCATGAGCAGGTCGTTCGGCTTTCCCTGCGAGACCGCGTCCGCAACTGAGAGGGAGTGCTTCCGGATCACTTCGTGAATGGCCTGGCGATCGCCACCCGCCTGCACGGCAAGCATCAGCCACCGCTCGGTGGCCATGAAGGGCATCTGCTGGTTCACGTGGCTGGCGATCACCGGCTCGCGAACCTCGAGGCCGCGAGCGATGTTCGCCGCAAGCAGCAGAATGGCGTCGACGGTGAGAAATGCTTCTGGCAGAGTCAGTCGTCGGTTGGCGGAATCGTCGAGCGTGCGTTCCAGCCACTGTGCGGCCGCGGTGTGGGCGCCATTGGCTTGCAGCGAGATCACATGTCTTGCGAGTGCACCAATCCGCTCGGCGCGCATCGGGTTGCGCTTGTAAGCCATCGCACTCGAACCGATCTGTTCCGACTCGAATGGTTCGAGCAACTCCCCTTCGTGCTGCAACAGGCGGAGATCTGCGCTGAACTTCGCCGTGGACTGCGCGATGCCGCTCAGCACGTCAAGGATCTGTGCGTCCGCCTTGCGCGGGTAGGTCTGTCCGGTGACCGCGAACACGGCCGGGTTGCCGAGCCGTTTTGCAATCTGCTGCTCGAGGTGACGCACCTTCGCATGATCGCCGGCAAAGAGTTCGAGGAACGACGCCTGGGTGCCGGTGGTTCCCTTGCAACCGCGGAGTCGCAGTGTGTCGAGGCGATGGACGAGCGCTTCCACGTCGAGCGCCATGTCCTGCATCCAGAGGGTGGCGCGCTTGCCGACCGTTGTGAGCTGGGCCGGTTGAAAGTGGGTGTACGCGAGGCAGGGAAGCAACGCGTGCTTGGTCGCAAAGGTTCGGAGCGCCGCAAGCACGTCGAGGAGTCGTGCAAGCGTGAGCACCATCGCATCGCGCATCACCAACAGGTCGGCGTTGTCGGTGACGAACGCGCTAGTGGCGCCGAGGTGCAGGAAGGCGCGCGCTTCGGATGCCTGTTCGCCGTATGTGTGCACGTGCGCCATCACGTCGTGGCGGAAACGCTTCTCGAACGCGGCGGCGCTCGCCAGATCGGCATCGTCGAGATGCGCCTTCATCGATGCGATGGCAGCGTCGGGGATGGCCAGTCCCAGTGCTTTCTCCGATTCTGCCAGCGCCAGCCACACGCGCCGCCATTGCCCGATGCGATGTGGCTCGCCCCAGAGGCGCTGCATCGCGGGTGACGCGTAGCGCGTGGAGAGCGGCGATTGCCAGTGATCGTTCGTCACTTGGCTTGCAACGAAAATGGCTGGAGGATTTGGCCTTGGCGTTCGACGTGGATCAA
>JANYCP010000202.1 GCA_025360265.1 Gemmatimonadota bacterium | reverse complement strand
TCGGCGACTTTCGCATTGTCGTCCATCATGCTTGTCAGCAACGCCTGATCGAGCGATCCCCAGTTCACCCCGATGCGCACCGGCTTGTCGTTCGCGATCGCCACGTCGACAATCGCCTTGAAGTGCTCATCGTGGCGCTTGCCGCCGACATTGCCGGGATTGATGCGATACTTGGCCAGGGCGCGGGCACACTCAGGAAAGCGCGTGAGAAGTTGGTGGCCGTTGTAGTGAAAATCGCCGATGATGGGGACGTGGAGTCCCTTGGCGGCAAGGCCGGCAACGATGGCGGGCACTGCTGCCGCTGCGGCATCGTTGTTGACGGTGACTCGCACCAGCTCGCTGCCGGCCCGCGCCAGTTGGGCCACTTGCGTGACCGTGCCGGCAATGTCGGCGGTGTCGGTGTTGGTCATCGACTGCACCACGATCGGATGCGCCGAGCCCAATGCAACGCCACCCACGGTCACGGTCGGCGTGGTGCGCCTCTCGACTCGACGCTGCGCGTCTCGCTCGAGGTGACCTTGCTCGGTTGGCGTCATTGCTCGGTCGGCGTCATTGCGCGGTCAAGTCGACCGAGCTGCACAGCAGCGAGTGGAGACTCAGGCGAGGCCGAGCTGCGACACGAAGCGATCCCATTCCGCCGGCGTCACGATGCCGGCCACCCGCAGCGGCTCGAGCGCGGCGAGAATCTCAGCGCGCGTGCCCGAAATGCGTCGGTCGCGCAGCTCGCTGACCATCCGGGAAAACTTGTGTTCGTACTCGTGCTTGTTGAGCTCACCCGCCTTGAACGCAGCGGACACCTTCTTGAGCTCTTCGGCGGCGCGCGCCGGCGTAATGGAAGCGAGCGGGGTTTCGTCGGCCATCGGTTCGGCTCCTGGGTAGATGGCAAATGTAATAGATAGGAGCGAGGAGATAGGAGATAGGAGAGAGGAGCTAGAACCAATCCTGCTTGTTCCTATCTCCTAAATCTCCTCACGCCTCCCTTACTCTCACCGGAAGCGTCACCATCATCTTTCCGGCCCATTGAAGCCGCTTCTGGATGGCCAGTGGCGTTTCGTTGTGCAGCAGCCGCAGCCACCAGGTATCGCGCCGGAAAATGAGCTTCCCGGCAAAGAAGGTTGCCTTGGGGAACTCGGCCGACACGTTGAGGCACAAATCGGTCGCCTCCTCCACCACCTCCGTCCCGATGGCGACCCGCGATGTGGCAGCAATGCCGAGCCGGCCGGCCAGCGCCACATATTCACCGAGCATCGCTTCGGTGCGCTCTCTCAGCTGATCCACGGCGTGCTCCCCCTTGAACTCGCCCGAGTCAACTACGCCGACTCCGATGAACACGATGCCGCGGTAATGATTGGGAAACGCTCGCCAGACGTTCAGCATGGTGTGGATCCCCACGCCGCCATACGAACCGACAAGAATCGCCGCGACCGGTTTCGTGGCATCGATTGCGAGTGGTGCCACGTGGGTCGCGCTGCTCGGCAGTTCACCGAGTTCATCGAAGAGTTGCTGCATCTTCGCCTGGGCGTCGGCGTAATGCCGGCGAATTCCGAAGCACGCCGCAATCACAACCGCAGTGACGGCCACCGTGACCCAGCCGCCCTGGGTGAACTTTTCAAACACCGTAATCACCAGCACCGTCGCGCACAACACCAGGCCCGATGCAAACAGGACGATGCGCCACGGCCGTTGCGGTCGTGCACGCTGACCCCACCAGAATCGGAGCATCGCGAACATCGAGAGGGAGAACGTCAGGAACACGTTGATCGAGTACATCACGATCAGTTGATCGACATGTCCGCCGGTATAGAGCAATGCGACGAGCGATGCAACACCCATCCACACGATACCGTTGCGCGTCGTGAGGCGTTCGGAGAGTGCCGAAAAACGATGCGGCACCCAGCTGTCGACCGCCATGTTGGCGAGCACGCGGGGGCCGTCGAGAAAGCCGGCCTGCGCCGCGACAACAAGCAGCGCACCCTCCGAGATCATCGTGACCACGGTAAACACCCGTCCCCCCGGAATCCCGCGTGTCATCCGCTCGGCAAGCAGATCGTTCATCGTCTTGCCGGCCTGCGGCACGATATGCCAGAGGAGATAGCAGAGCAGCAACCCGGAGGCCGTCACAGCCAGTGATACCGCCATGTACAGCATGGTCCGTTTGGCGGTACGCACCCGCGGTTCACGCATGATCGGCAAACCATTCGAGACCGCCTCGATGCCGGTGTACGTGCCGCCGCCGAGCGAGAATGCCCGCACGAACAACAGCAGGAGGCCGCCGACACCGAGCAGTGAGACACCCTGCTGATAGCCGTGCTGTACCTCTGTCACCACCGCGCCGGTGTCGCCACTGTGGCCGATGATTCCACCGCCGATCAGCACGGCGTGCGTGACAAGGAACACGAGAAAGATCGGCGTCAGCGCCAACACTGATTCTCGCACGCCGCGAATGTTGAGGATGGTGAGAAAAAGCAGGAAGCCGATTTCGACCGGTAGCTTCACGGCAGCATATGGTGCCGGCATGAACGAAAAGATTGCGTCGCCTGCGGCGGCAAGTGACGTGGTGATCGTAAGCACGTAATCGACCAGCAACGCCGAGCCGCTCGTCACGCCGGCGCGTGCACCGAGCAGTTTGGTCGCGACAACATAGCCGCCGCCACCCGATGGGAATTCCTCGATGAGCCGACTGTAGGCCAGCGAAATGATCAGCACGGTCGTGGCCATGAGTGCCACGAGGCCAAGGGCCAGGAATGTGTGCTGGCCCAGCGCGGTGAACGCCGCTTCGGGGCCGTAGCTCGAGCTGGAAAGCCCGTCGGCGCCGAGCCCGACCCAGGCCAGGAAAGGAATCAGCGCGAGACGATGAAAGAGTCGCTTGTCTCCCAGGTCGCGCGGCGCGCCGAATACCGCGCGTCCCAGGCGATTCATGCCGTTCGGCTCGTTCACGGTGTTACCACCACACGCGTGAGCGCGAAGGTGCCAAGCGCGTCCGACCCAGCACGCTGGTGCGCCGACCATCGGCCGAGAATTGAATCGCCCTGTCGCACGCCGCGCATCGTGATCGGAAACTGCGATCCCGGTGCGAGCACGAGCGTGATCGAATCGCCCGCAGCAACAACCTCGATCGACGGCACTCCGGTCGACGGCGACAGCGTGAAACCGAGCGGGGCGAAGCTGAGGTCATACGCGCCAAAAAGGTCCGGAGTACCGAGATGCTCTTCGTTGAGCGTGAGCGCGAGTTCGCCAAACGCCCGACGCGTCGCCATCCCATCCACTGGTTCGGCACTCATCTGCACGTGCCAGGCGCCAGCGAGCGGTCGTGCCGCTTCCAGTCGCGCCGCCCAGGCCCGCTGGTCGTCGCGACAGCCGAACACGCCGAGCAAGGCAACTGCCAGCGCAGATCTCGTGCGAACCTTCGAGAGCATCTAGAACTTGACGAGCAGCGCGACGTTCAGTCGCGTCTCGCTCTTTCGCAGGTCAGGCGTGAATCCCGTGACAACGGAACCGGGCGCGCCGCTGTTGCCGCCGACCGGTGTCACGCCGCCTTCGCCGGCGAAGTACGGCACATTGGCCGCGCGCGTGCTCGGCGTGGCGGCCCCAATATCAATGTGCAAAACGATGCCAATGCGATCGAGCGATTCATGCGGCGCAGTGTACGGGACTTCCCGTAAAGGCCGCACAATGAACGCCGCGCAAGGCGTTAAGAAACCGCTAAAGCGTGAGAATCCGAACCGGCAGCTCGGCCGCCGGAAGCAACAGGACGAACTCGGAACCGCCGCCAGCGCGCGGCACGTAGCGCAACGTGCCGCCTTGCGCCTCGGCGAGGCCGCGGGCAATGGCGAGACCGAGCCCGGCACTGCCGCGATCGGGTGGCGCGCCGGGGGGGCGGTAGAACGGCTCGAAGATCCGCTCGCGCTCCGCAGTCGGTACACCTGCCCCAGCATCGCTCACCGTGAGGACGATCCATTGGTCGCGGCGCACCGCCGACAATCCAATCGGGCTGGCAGGCGGCGAATACTTGTTGGCGTTTTCCAGCAAGTTGACCAGGATGCGAAGCGATGACGTGAGATCGAACCGACCGACCAGCAACGTGCCGCCTTCCTCGAGGTGCACTTGCACGGTGCGTTCAGGCATCGCACCGGTGACACGTTGCAGCGCGGCGCCAACGAGATCATCGATCGGCGTCATCGCCACGCTCGCGATCGTCGTGCCGCTTTGCACGCGCGACAGGTCGAGGAGGTCGCCCACCATCCGGTTGAGCCGATCAGCTTCTTCCTCGATCACCAGGGCTCGATCATCGACTCGTACCAGGTCGTGCGCCACTGCCTTGATCGTGGTGAGTGGCGTGCGCAGGTCGTGCGACACCGACGCCAGCAGCGCGTTCTGCAGCCGATGCGTCTCGCGTAGTGATTCCAGTGGCGCCAGGCGATCGATCTCGGCCGCCCGGGCGCGCGCCACATCGGCCTCGACCTGCAGGCGATGCAGCATCTGTGCGGCCACCACACTCACCACCAGGAACGCCACGAGCACCAGCCAGTCGAGCGGATTGGCCACGGTGAGGGTGTTGTAGGGTGGCACAAAGAACCAGTCGAAGAGGAGGAAGGACGTCGCGGCGAGTGCCAGGCCGACACGGTGCCCACTGGCCACGCTGCCACCAAGCACGAGCAGCAGATAGATCAGGGCGAAGTGTGCCTTGTCGAGCACGTCACGAAAATGAAAGAGCAGCAGAGACACGACCGCCGTTGCCACCGCCCATGCGAGCCACTGCGCCCACCCTGGCCGTGTTCGATTCATGGGAAGTCGCCGGCGCTGGCGAATCGGTAACCGATCCCCGGCTCGGTGAAGATATACGCCGGCCGCAGAGAATCCGTCTCGATTTTCCGCCGCAGATGCGCGACGTATACGCGCAGATATTGTTGCGCGTCACCGAACTGTCGTCCGGCCCACACCTCGCGAAAGATCTGTCGGTGCGTGAGCGTTCGTCCGGCGTGCGTCATCAACACGCGCAGCAGGTCCCACTCAATTGGCGTGAGGTGAGTCAGATCGCCGTCGCGGGTCAGCGTTCGCGCGGCGATGTCGAGGACGAGGATTCCAATTGCGACGCGCGGCTCGCCCTGCCCTTCCTCGGTCGCCGCTCGGCGCAGCAGCGCCCGTGCCCGCGCCTGCAATTCCGACGTGCTGAACGGCTTGGTGAGGTAGTCGTCGGCGCCGGCATCGAGCAGTTGCACCTTTTCTTCGTCGGCGTGACGTGCAGACAGCACCAGGATCGGCACGCGAGACCAGCCGCGAATTTCCCGGCAGACATCAATCCCTTCCATGTCCGGCAGGCCCAGGTCGAGCACAATCAGGCTCGGTCGCTCGGCAGCAGCGCGGTCGACCCCTTCGGCCCCGGTCGCCGCATCGATCACGCGGGCGGTATCCTGGAAGGCATTCCGCACGACGCGACGAATGGCCAGTTCATCGTCGATCACGAGTACGGTGTGTCCCGCCGGAATGGGGCTCAGCTGGCCGATCCGTGCGACGGCGTGGACGGCGACCGCGGGAGCTTCAGCGCCACAAAGTTCTCCGCTCCTTCCCGTCGGATCACCAACTCCCCACCGTGCACACTGGCAATCCAGCGAATGATCGAAAGGCCGAGTCCGCTGGAGTGATCGTGGGTGTCGCTCCGCCGTTCGGCCCGCGGTGCCGTGGAAATCGGTTCGCCTGTGCTGCGCACTTCGAGCAATGCGAAACGGTCCACTGCACGGACACTCACGCCCACCGTGGGGCCGGGCGCGCCGTGACGGCAAGCATTCTCCAGCAGTTCAAGCAATGCCTCACGCAACAACGCTTCATCGCCGCGCACTGCGCACGGCACGATGTCGTCGAGCTGCAGATGTTGGCCAAGGGTCCGGGCGCGTGCACGGAAGAGATCCGTAGCATCGAGCGCAATGGCGTCGAGTTCCACGCCATCGCGGAGCGGCGGTCGCTCGCCCGCTTCCATTCGCGCCAGCAACAACAGGTCTTGCACCCGATGGGTCATCTGTCCCGCCGCGCCATGCACGCGTCGGAGAATCTGCTCATGCTCCTGCGGTGTACGCACCCGTTCCAACCCGAGCTCCGCTTCGCCGAGCACCAGGGTCAGGGGCGTGCGAATCTGGTGCGCTACTTCTCGCAGGAATCGATGCGACTGCTCCTGTAGTCCTTGAATCCTGTCGAGCAGGTGATTGAACCTGATCGCGAGGTGATCGAGTTCGTCGGGCGGCTCGCGCACCGGCAGCCGTCCGGCCAGTTCTTCCGGTGCTATGGCATCGGCCGCGTGACTGAGCGCCTCAATTGGCGCAACCGCAAACCGCGTCAGGAAGTAGCCGAGGCCGAGTGAGAGCAGGACGGTGATCGGCAACATGACGGCGAGGCGCAGCATGTAGTTGCGTTGCCGGCGACGCAGCCAATCGGTGGTTGCGGCGGCGACGACACGGGTTCCGGAGGCAGTGTCGTCGGCAAATCGCATGTCGTGGCCGTTGCCGAGCGCGACCTCGTCGATGTCACCGACGGATGGCAGTGAGTCGGCCACTGGAATGCTGTCCACCATTAGGCGCTCGCCGCCGCCGGCGAGCCGTCGTCCGGCCGAATCGTAGACGAGAAACGCGAACGTTGACGGCGACAGGTCTTTCAGCGCGAGTTTGACGCCGTCGAAGACACTGCTGTCGACGCTGACGCGGTCGGACTGTCGCCGAATCACCGGGCGGGCGCTCGCC
>JANYCP010000201.1 GCA_025360265.1 Gemmatimonadota bacterium | reverse complement strand
CACTCACAGATCGTGAGCCCGGCAGATATCCCGCGCTTCAAACAGCTCGGCATCATCGCATCAATGGAACCATCACACGCCATTGGCGATCTCTTCTTCGCCGTGAGTCGTCTCGGCAATGAGCGACTCAAGGGCGCCTATGCGTGGCAGTCGTTTTTCAAGATCGGTGTGCCGGTGGCCGGTGGCACCGACGCACCCGTGGAGCGCGGCGAGCCAATGATCGAGTTCTATGCGGCGGTGGCGCGGAAGAGTCTCGATGGCCGTTCAGGCGCGGTAGAGGTGTGGCATCCGGAGGAGCGGGTGACGCGCGAGCAGGCGCTGAAGATGTTCACCTGGTTTCCGGCGTTCGCATCCTTCGAAGAAGACCGACACGGATCAATTGTCGTGGGGAAGGCGGCGGATTTCACGGTGCTCGATCAGGACATCATGAAGATTCCGGAGGCGCAGATTCCCAAAACGAAAAACGTCCTGACGATTATTGCGGGCGAGGTGGTGTTTCAGGCGAAGTAAGGAGCTTTTGTTCGAGCACGAACTTCGTTAGCCCCGCCACCGTACGGATCGCGAGCTTGTCCATCAGTGACTCGCGGTGCGTTTCCACCGTACGGTGGGAAATCCCCAGCTTGGCCGCAATCTCCTTGTTGGTGTCGCCGCGCGCGATGCCAACAAGCACGTCCCGTTCCCGCGGAGTCAATGTCGAGAGGGGTGATGCCGGCGCTTTCTGTGCCGCCGCGAGTCGCGCAGCGATGGCCGGTGGGAAGAACGTCTCGCCACGATGCACCGCGCGCACCGCCCGACGCAATTCTGCCGGCGGCGAATCCTTGAGCAGGTAGCCGCGCGCACCGGCTTTGACGCTCTCGAGCACATACTCCGACTGATCGTACATCGACAGGATGAGGACGCGCGTGGCGCATTCCGACTTGCGCAGTTCGGCGGCAATCTGAATTCCAGTCTTGCCCGGCATCGCGACGTCGATCACCAGCACGTCGGGATGCTCCCGTGCGACCAGCGCGAGCGCTTCGTCACCGTTGCTTCCTTCGCCCACAACGGTCACGCCGGGCTCGCCTTCGAGCACGCGACGAATTCCTTCGCGCACGACGGCGTGATCGTCAACCACGGCGACGCGGATCAGATCAGTCATACAGGAAAGATAGACGAGAGACGAGAGAAGAGAGACGAGAGAAACATTTGGCTGTTCCGTCTCTCGTTTCTCGTCTCTCGTCTCTCCTCATCCTATCGGTAGTTCCACGGACACCACTACGCCATGCGGCTTGGCGGGTGCGATGCTGATCTTGCCGTCCAGGGCGGCGATGCGCTCACGCATGCCGGCCAGGCCGAGGTGCGCGACGGATTCGTCATTGCCGCCACTGGCGGGGAGGCCCCGCCCGTCGTCGGCGATGATGAGTTGCAGCGCCGATGGATTGACGCGGACCTGCATCGTGACACGGGTTGCGGCGGCGTGGCGCACGACATTGGCCAGCGCTTCCTGTGCGGCGCGGAAGAGCGCCAGTTCTGCGTCAGGCGCGAGTCGCGGCACGGACTCGGGAAGTACCACTTCGACGACCAGTCCGCCACGTTCGCGGACATCGCTGGCGAGTGATTCGATGGCCGGCATGAGTCCCAGATCGTCGAGTAATGCCGGGCGCAGGTCGTTCATCACGCGGCGAATTCCGCGGATGCCACCGTCGACCAGGTGCAACACATGGTCGAGCCGGCCGATGGTGTTCGGCTCGGCTCCTTCGCGGAGCATGCCGATTTCCATCTTCACGGCCGACATCGTCTGCGCCGTCTCGTCGTGCAGGTCGCGCGAGAGACGACGGCGTTCCGCTTCGTGCTGCCGGACCATCAGGCCGGAGAGGCGGCGCAATTCGTCGGTACGGGCGGCCAGCCGAGCGGCGAAGTCGGACAGCACCATCAGGCCGAAGCCGATGCCAACGGCCAGTTCGAAGATGATGTCGAGGAAATAGCCCCACGGCTGCCACGCGCCGCGCGCGCGGAGGAACGTGTAGTCGAGATGATGCAAACCCCAGAGCGCGAAGGCGATCGCGACGAATCGCGCTCCGCGGGACTCGGTCCGCTGCGCGTGTCGCCAGAAGACCCAACCGGTCCAGAGCGTGACGCCTGCGATCAGTATCACGACCGGGAGTGCCACGAGCATCATGGCGTCGGGCTGGTCGAGAGCACCAATCGCAATCCACGCCCAGATCGGCGGCACCAGTGCCAGAGCCGCGTACCCGCGACGCCAGCGCACGTCACGCGAAAAGACCAGCGCCGCCCAGAGAATGGCGAGCGCCACCCAACCGGTGGCCACCTGATGTCCGAAGAGCCAGATCCGGTTGTTGGTGCGCAGGAAGAGGATGATGGCCCCGAGACGGAGGACATAGAGTCCCCACGCTGCGGCCCACCACGCCAACCAGCGCTGCTGCAATCGACGGTAGAGGTCGATGGCAAATACGGCGAGGCCGGCTGTGATGAGCGCCTGGAAGGTCGCGTCGGCGAGTTCGGCGGAGATCGACTGCGGCAGCGGTTGTGGCATCCACTCAAACGTGCCGCCAACCGTGCGCCCGGGGTAGGGGCACGGTAGCTTTTGCCCACCGTGCCATCACCGCCAGTCCTGTCGCTCGAGCGAGTCTCCCGGTCGTTTCGCGGTGTTCCCGCGGTGTCGGGAGTATCGCTTGACGTTGCCGCGGGGGAGTTCTTCTCGTTGCTCGGGCCGTCGGGCTGCGGCAAGACAACGACCCTGCGCCTCATCGCCGGCTTTGAAGATCCCGACCCCGACGGCGGCACGATCCGAATACTCGGCGAGTCGGTGATCGGCAAACGGCCCTACCAGCGGCCGATTGGCATGGTGTTTCAGAACTACGCCCTCTTTCCTCATCTCTCTGTCGCGCAGAATATCGCCTTCGGGCTCGAGGAACATCGCGTCGCGAAGAAGGAAATCTCGCCGCGAGTCACGCGTGCGCTCGAACTGGTGCGGCTCGATGCGGCCACGTACGCCGCTCGACGCCCGTCGGAATTGTCGGGAGGCCAGCGGCAGCGGGTGGCATTGGCCCGCGCACTGGTGCTGGAACCAAAGATCCTGTTGCTCGACGAGCCGCTGGGAGCACTCGACTTGCAACTGCGCAAGGAGATGCAGCTCGAATTGCGCCGACTGAATCGCACGCTCGGGATCACCTTCATCATCGTGACGCACGACCAGGAAGAAGCACTGGCGATGAGCGATCGCATCGCGGTGATGTCGGCCGGTCGTGTGGTGCAGGTGGGATCGCCAGCGGAAATCTACGAACGACCACGCACCGTGTTCGTGGCGCGCTTTATTGGCGAGGCCAACGTGTTCGACGGCGCCCCGGCGCAGCTCGCGGTGCGCCCGGAACGACTCAGCATCGTTTCGGCGGACGCGGCGACGGGTGATGCCAATGTGCTCCACGGTACGATCCGCGAAATCATCTTTTTGGGTGAGGCGCTGCACATTCTGGTGAATGTTGGTGCCAGCACGGATGTCCGTGTCGCGGTGCGCAATCCAGGTGTGCTGTCGACGCCGATGCCGTGGAGCACTGGACAACCGGTGCAGGTGACATGGCAACCGGGTGACGCGCAGGTGCTGGAGCCGTGAAGCGGTCCTGGTTGCTGCTCGGCCCGGCCGGTGCATGGCTCGCGGTGTTCTTCGCGGTGCCGCTCGGCATCATGGCGACCTATGCGCTGCGACCGCGCCACGTCCTGGGTGGCGTGTACCCGGGCTGGACCGCCACGCACCTGTCGCGACTGTTCGAGCCGCTCTATCTCGCGGTGCTTGAACGGAGTGTGGTGCTGTCGCTCATCGCCACCGTGCTCGCGCTGCTCATCTCGTTTCCCATCGCGATCACGATCGTGCGGGCGACGCGGTGGCGCGCCCTGCTGCTCTTCCTCGTGGTGTTGCCGTTCTGGACATCATTCCTGGTGCGGACCTACGCCACGATCTTCCTGCTGCGAGACACCGGTGCGATCAATCAGGTGTTGCAATTCCTCGGCATCATTCATGATCCGCTGCGGATGCTGTACACGCCGGGCGCCGTGCTGTTCGGGCTGGTGACCGGATTCGTGCCGTTCATGGTGCTGCCGATCTACGCGTCGCTCGAGAAACTCGATCCGGCATTGCTGGAGGCCGCCGAAGCACTCGGCGCCACGTCGTGGCGACGCTTCCTGAGGGTGACGTGGCCGCTGACGCTTCCCGGCGTCGCGGCGGGCTGTCTCCTGGTGTTCGTGCCGGCCCTCGGTTCCTTCCTGACATCCGACCTGCTCGGCGGCGCCAAGGTCGAGCTGATCGGCAACCTGGTGCAGAACCAGTTCACCAGCGCCCGCAACTGGCCGTTCGGATCCGCGCTCTCGTTCCTGCTGTTGCTCGTCGTGATGATCGGAATGCTGCTCAAGTTGAAGTTGTCCCCACGGCTCACCACGAACGACCAATGACACGCCGACTGGTCACGACTATCGCCGTGCTCGGCTACACGGCACTTCTGCTTCCGCTGTTGCTCCTTGTCTTGTTCTCCTTCAACGCGTCGCGCAGCGGCGCGCGCTGGGACGGATTTACACTCGACTGGTACGCGCGGCTGCTGCATCGCCCGGACCTGACAATCGCGCTTCGCACGTCGCTGATTGTCGCGGTGACCTCAACCGTGATTGCCACGGCGCTCGGAACGCTCGCGGCACTTGCCATGGGGCGTCATCGTCGGCGCGCGGCGGCAGCGTTCGAGTCGCTATTGGTGCTACCGATCGTGACACCTGAAGTGGTCGCCGGGATCTCGCTGCTGATCTTGTTCTCCGCGGCCGGCATCCACCTCGGGTTGGTCACGATCATCATCGCGCATATCACGTTCAGTGTGCCATTCACCATCATGGTGGTCCTGGCGCGCTTGCGGGGGATGGACTCGTCGCTTGAAGAGGCAGCGCTCACGCTTGGGGCCAATGAACTCACCGCCTTTCGTCGCGTCACCATCCCGTTGCTCATGCCGGGAATCATCGGCGCGGCGCTGCTTGCGTTCACGCTATCGTTCGATGATTTCGTGATCACGTTTTTCACGGCCGGCCCTGGAACCAGCACGCTGCCGCTGGTGATCTATGGCATGGTGCGTCGCACGGTTGAACCCTCGGTCAATGCACTCAGTGCGTTGCTGGTTCTTGGCACGACGCTCTTGCTCATCGTCGCTCACCGGTGGCTCGGCCGCCACGCGAGTGGTGGCATCGCGTGACCACCCGCAAGGAATTCCTTGACCGTTGTGCACGCGCAGGACTGTCGACGGCGATGGGATCGTTGTTGGCGTCGTGTGTAACCAAGCGTGAAGCGCCGCCGGCAAACGAGGCCGCATTGCCGGCGACCGGGCCGCTCGAGGGGGAGCTGCGGATCTTCAACTGGTCCGACTACATCGCGGCAGACACGATTTCGCGCTTCGAAAAGGAATTCAACGTGCGCGTCATCTATGACACGTACGAGAGCAATGAGGAGATGGTCGCCAAGCTCGTTGCTGGTGGTGATGGTTACGACATCGTGTCACCAAGCGGATATCTGGTGCCAGTGTTGATCGAAGGCGGCTTGTTACAGCCACTTGATCACGCAGTACTCGGCAACTGGTCAAACCTGTTGCCACTCTTTGTGGATGCCGAGGCTGATCGTGGTGGCCGGTACGCGATGCCGTATCAGTGGGGAATGACCGGATTGGCGTACCGGCGAGATCTTGTCGCGACGCCGCCGACGAGCTGGGGTGATCTTGGCGCTTCTGCACTGCGCGGCAAGGTGACGATGCTTGATGACGGCCGCGAAGTGCTCGGGGCGATGCTCAAGTGGCGCGGGCACTCGGTCAATTCGATTGACCGGGCCGAGCTCGATGCGGCACTTCGTGATGCGCTGGCCGTCAAGCCCAACCTTCGCGCCTACCTGTCGGCCACCGTGAAGGGTCAGCTGGTGAGCGGGGATATCGCGGTAGCGCAGCTGTGGAGTGGCGACACGCGACAGGCCCAGCTCGAGGAATCGCGGATCGAATTCATGATGCCCCGCGAGGGAACGCTGATCTTTACTGACTATCTGGTGCTGCCGCGCCGCGCTCCGAATCGACGCGCGGCGCACGCCTTCCTGAACTATGTGCTCCGGCCAGAGGTGGCGGCTGAAATCGCCGAACAGACCGGATATGGGCCAGTCAACGGGGCGGCGATTGGCCGGATGCGGCGGCCGGTGGCGGCGCCGGACGGCGACATGTTGTCACGACTGGAGTTCCAGCGGGATCTGGGGGCGGCCACCGACCTGTGGGACCGCCTCTGGACCGAGATCAAGGCCGGATAGTATCTTTGGTTCATGCTCTACTACTTCGGCATGATCATGGCGGTCATCGGCGCTGGTGCGCTGATCGGCGCGCTGACCTACGTGACCCTGATGCTCGGTGTGGTCATCACCTCGATGTTCGCCTTCACGGCGGCGCCGATTCTCGACAAGGT
>JANYCP010000171.1 GCA_025360265.1 Gemmatimonadota bacterium | reverse complement strand
TCGCCGACACGCTGAAACTCAAGCGACACCTCATCCGAGCCGTATTGCGTACGCCGCCCGCTCGGCGTGACTTCCCACTTGGCGCCGGCTGCGTCCGTGATGATTCTCGCCATGTCAGCCCTGGCTTTCGGGGAACGCGTGCAGCGTCTTGCGAACATCGGCCAGGAACCTGTCGGCATCGGCACCATCGACCACGCGGTGATCGTAGGCCATGCAGAACATTCCCTTCGTGCGCACCCCGATCGCGTCGCTGCCATCCGGCATCGTGATGACTGCCGGCCGCTTCTCGATCGCGCCGACCGCGAGGATCGCCACCTGCGGCTGATTGATGATCGGCGTCCCGACATAGGTGCCGAAGCCACCAGGATTCGTGATCGTGAAGGTGCCCCTCTGCACGTCTTCCGGTGTCAGGCGCTTGTTGCGGGCGCGATCGGCCAGATCCTGCACACCACGCGCAACGCCGAGCAGCGAAAGCTCGTCAGCATGGCGAATCACCGGAACGATGAGACCCCAGTCGAGCGCCACCGCGATACCGACGTTGATGTCACGACGATAGACGGTGTTGTCACCTGAGACTGCGGCGTTGACGATGGGATGCTTGCGCAGGTTGTCGGCGATTGCCTTCACGATGAATGCGAGGAACGTGAGGTTGACGCCACGTTCCGCGTAGTCATCCTTGTACTTCTTTCGGACACCCGCTACGTGGCTGAAATCGATTTCGATCAGCGAGTTGACGTGGGCCGAGACGCGACGCGAGAGCACCATATGGTCGGCGGTGAGTTTGCGAATGCGGCTCCACGGTTCGACGCGATCCCCTTCCCATGCGGCCACGGCCGCAGTGGCGGGGACGGTCGGCGGGGCGGATACAGCGGGTGCAGGATGCTGCGCCCCGACAACGGGACCCGGTGTCGGCGATGCCGCGGCTGGTGCCGGTGCGCCGCTTTCGAGGTATGTCAGCACATCCTGTTTCGTCACGCGTCCGGCCGATCCGCTTCCCGGGATCACGCCGAGATCGAGATTGTGATCCTCCACCATCTTGCGAACGAGCGGCGTCGACTTCCGCTTGAGTCGCTCCTCAGCTGATTCGTCACCGGTGGGCGTTGGTGCGGCGGTCTTGGCCGCCCGCGGCGCTGCGGGTGGAACACCGGGTGCAGTGGGCGCAACCTGCTGCGCTCCTACAACGGGCGCTGGCGGCGCAGCGGCTGGCGCGGCGACAGCAGTGCTGGCATCAGTTTCGATTCGCGCGACGACGGTTCCGACGGCAACGGTCTGCCCTTCGGTCACGATGACTTCGGCGAGCACGCCGGCATTGGGCGCCGGAATCTCGGCGTCCACCTTGTCAGTCGAGATCTCGAAAATCGGCTCGTCGCGCTTGACCGTGTCGCCGACCTTCTTGATCCACCGCGACATGGTACCCTCGGTGATCGATTCGCCCATTTGCGGCATGATCACATCAATCCGTGCCATGACTACTCCTCAGTCTGCTGCTTCAGTAGGCGGCGAGCCAGCGACTCGCGCGCACGATATCCGATGTCTGGGGTAAAACGTAATCCTCAAGCGGCGGCGCGTACGGCAACGGCACATCGTGCGCCGCGACCCGTCGAACTGGCGCATCGAGCCACTCGAAGCATAGCTCGTTGATCCGCGCCGTGATTTCGCCAGCAAGACCACCCGTAACCGTGTCCTCATGGACCACGAGCACCCGATTGGTCTTCCGGACGGTCGCGACGATCGCTTCGTCATCGAGAGGCAGCAAAGAACGAAGATCGATCACCTCCACCGACAGGCCGTCTTCCTTTTCGAGTTGCTCCGCGGCTTCGAGCGCCTTCCACACCGTCGCCGCATACGTGATGATCGAAAGGTCCTTCCCTTCCCGTGCCACGCGCGCCTTGCCGAGCGGCACGACATGATCACCGGGAGGCATGGTGCCTTTGATCCGACGATAGAGATACTTGTGCTCGAAGAAGAGCACCGGATCATCGTCGCGAATGGCCGCCTTGATCATCCCCTTGGCGTCTTCGGCCGTTGCCGGGTAGGCGATCTTCAAACCCGGCGTATGCAGGAAGGCTGCTTCAGGATTCTGTGAATGAAACGGCCCCCCCCGCACGTATCCGCCCGACGGGCCTCGTACCACGATCGGACATGGCAGAAATGCCCGGTACCGCGCGGTCGCGACGTAATTCGTCAGCATGTCGTACGCACACGACACGAAGTCGATGAACTGCATTTCGACGACGGGGCGCATGCCATAGTGCGCCGCACCGGCGGCCGCACCGACAATGCCGGCTTCCGAGATCGGCGTATCGATGACGCGAGCCTCGCCATGTTTCGCCTGCAGCCCCTCAGTCACCTTGAACGCGCCGCCAAATCCTCCAATGTCTTCGCCCAGACAGAAGACATTGGGATCGCGCTGCATTTCTTCGTCGAGGCCTTCACGAATTGCTTCGAGAAAGGTGATTTCAGCCATCGTGCGTCCCCCAGCCGGCGGGACGTTCATGGGTCGCCACGGCGGACGTCGCCTCGCCGCGATACCAGAGGGACGGCATCGTCGCCGGATCGACGTACACTCCACGCAGGGCATCCGGCCCATCGCAGGGTGGCGAGGCTTCCGCGACGTCCGTGGCGGCATCAACGGTCGCGCGCACTTCCTCGTCGATCGCAGTGAGTGCCGCGAGATCGAATCCGAACTCTCCCGTCAGTCGCGCCACGTACCGATCAATGGGATCATTCTGCTCGGCCCAGCGCTCGATCTCGCCGGCCGGGACGTAGCTCTGACTGTCGTGCTCGGCGTGGCCCTTGCGGCGGTACGTCATCAGTTCCAGCAGCACCACGCCATGCCCGGACCGGGCGTGGTCCACCGCCGCCCGAGTCACTTCATACACAGCGAGCACGTCGTTACCGTCAGCACGAGCACCCGGTACGCCGTAGCCGATTGCCTTGTCGACGAGTTGTGCTGCCGCAGTCTGTTTGCTGGTCGGCGTGGAGTAGGCATAGCCATTGTTTTCCACGACAACGACGAGCGGGCATTTCTGCACCGCCGCAAAGTTGATCCCTTCGTGAAAGGCGCCAGTGCTCGTCGCGCCATCACCAACGTAGACAAGGCCGACCCGCGGCTCACCGCGCATCTTGAATGTCAGCGTCACACCCGCCATCACCGGCACCATGTCGCCCAGATGCGAGATCTGTCCGACGAAGTTGCGATCAACCACGTCACCGAAGTGAATGTTGAGTTCACGGCCACGCGTGGGCGAATCGCCCTTGGCCATGTATTGACGGAGGATTTCGATTGGTTCGGCGCCTTTCACCAGCATCGAGCCCAGATTGCGAATCAACGGCGACAACACATCGCGCCGCTGCAGAGCAAACGCCGATCCCACCGCGCAGGCTTCCTGGCCGAGCGAACGAAAGAGCCCGCCCACCACCTTGGTCTGGCGGTAGAGGGCGACGAGGCGCTCCTCCAGCGTGCGGGTAAGTCGCATCCAGCGATAGAGCTCAAGGAGCTGTTCGCGGCTGAGGCCGGACGGTGGAGTGGGGTGAGACACCGTTCGACTTACTTCGGGAGGATCAGGAAGATCAATGCTGCGATCGCCGCCGCGGCCGGGATGGTGAACACCCACGCCCAGACGATGCGGCGCGCCACGCCCCAGCGCACCGCCCCGAGGCGCTTCGATGCTCCGACGCCAACGATCGCCCCGGTAATTGTGTGCGTGGTGCTCACCGGTACGCCAAGCGAGGAGGCAAACAACAGTGTCACCGCGCCACCAGTCTCGGCACAGAACCCGTCGAAGGGCCGCAGGCGCGTGATCCGCATCCCCATGGTTCGCACGATCCGCCAACCGCCCATTGACGTACCGGCGGCGATGGCTGCGTAGCAGGACATCACGATCCAGAACGGAATGTGGTCGGCGCCGGCGAGGTAGAACCGATGCAGCGCGCCGGTTTCCGTGGCGAACAACGCCTGGGAGGACACCAGGAGTGAGACGATGATCCCCATCGTCTTCTGGGCATCATTGGAGCCGTGCGCCAGCGAATAGAGGCCGGCCGACACCAGTTGCAGTTTGCGGAAGAGCCACTGCATCGACCGGCCGTCGGCGCGCCAAAGCCCCCATGACAACACGACAGACAACCCCAGACCAAGGGTCATGCCGAGCAGCGGCGACACGACGATGCCGAGAATCGGCTTCACCCATCCGGCGACAATGATGGCGCTGAACCCGGCTTTGGCCAGGGCCGCGCCGGCATAACCACCCATCAGGGCATGCGATGACGAACTGGGCAGGCCAAGCCACCAGGTAAGCAGGTTCCACACGATGGCGCCGCACAGCCCGGCAAAAACCAGCGATGGCGTCACGACTGACGGATCAATGAGTCCCTTGGCGAATGTCTTCGCAACAGCGGTGCCGACCACGAAGGCTGCGAGGAAGTTGAAACCCGCTGCCCAGAGCACGGCGAAGCGTGGTGAGAGCACGCGCGTCGCGACGACCGTGGCGATGGAATTGGCGCTGTCGTGAAAGCCGTTGATAAAATCGAAAATGAGCGCGACCACCACGACCGCGAGCACGAACGGAACGCTGTGATCCATGCGTCAGCCGTGCTTGATCGTGACTGACTCGATCACGTTGGCGGCATCCTCGGCGCTGTCCAGCGTCTTTTCCATCGTATCGTACAGTTCCTTCCATGTAATGACGGTCACTGCGTCATGCTTGTCCTCGAACAACTTGCCCAGCCATTGGTAGTACATGGCATCGCCTTCTTCCTCGAGTCCCTTAATCAGGCGACACGCCGCGAGCACTGACCCGGTGTCTTCGTTCTGCAGCGCCTGGACAGCCACCAGCACCTGCACCGTCGTGCGCTGGATCACCTCGGCCAGACGATGCGCGCCTTCCGGCACTTCACCAACGCGGAAAATCCGCGCGCGGCGCGCCGTGCTGTCAATACGGTCCATGATGTCATCAAGCTTGGACGCGAGCTGGTGAATGTCTTCAGGATCGAATGGCGTGATGAACGTGCGGTCCAGCCGGGTGACTATCTCGTGAGTGATGTCATCGGC
>JANYCP010000150.1 GCA_025360265.1 Gemmatimonadota bacterium | reverse complement strand
AGCACGGCGTCCGGACTACCGTCTGCCACTGCTCGACCACCGCTGAGCAGCACAATCCGGTTGGCGTAACGCGCCGCGATATTGAGATGATGGGTGATGACCAGCACGCCAAGACCATCGGCAACGAGCTGGCGAAGCAGGTCAAATAGCGCCATCTCGTGCGCAATGTCGAGCGCCGCCGTCGGTTCATCGAGCAGCAGGAGTCGGGGCGTGCCCGCCAGCGCTCGTGCGATTCGGACTCGCTGCCATTCGCCGCCGGAAAGCGTCTCGACGCGCCGGCCCTCGAACCCGGCGACGTCACATCGCCGCAGAGCGTCTCCGATGATTCGCGTGTCTTCCGCAGAAACCGATGCGACAGGGCCAAGCCGCGCCCATCGTCCTAGCAGCACCGCTTCACCCACCGTGAGTGGAAACGCTGGCTCCTCGCGCTGAGGTAATGCACCGATCCGTTCGGCCAACTCCCGTCTGGTGTACTCCTGCACCTCGCGCTTATCGAGCGCGACACGCCCAGAGACCGGCCGCTCCAGACCAAGCAGCGCACGCAAAAGCGTCGTCTTGCCGCTCCCGTTGGGGCCAGCGACAGCGACCATCTCGCCGCTGTTTACCGCGAACGACACGTCGTCGAGTGCGCGAAACCTGTTGGATGGCGACGCTCCGTACTCGACCGTGATCTGCTCAGCCACGAGTTTCATCGGAGTGACCGCCGAAGCAGCACCGCGAACACCGGGACGCCCACCAGCGCAGTGACCACGCCGACCGGAAGTTCCGCCGGCCGAAGGAGCGTGCGCGCGATAGTGTCGGCCAGGACGGTGAAGGCACCGCCGGCGATAAACACGGCTGGCAGCAGCGAACGGTGCAGCGGTCCGACGATACTGCGCAGAGCATGCGGCACAACCAGCCCGACGAAGCCGATCACGCCCGCTGCTGCAACACTCGCCGCAGTGAGTACCGATGTCGCGACGATCACCAACCGACGTGTCCTGGTCACATCGACGCCGAGTGTGGCGGCGCTGTCGTCACCCAGGGCAAGCAGATCCAGCGAACGTGCCAGCCACCAGAGCAACGCGAGTGGCATTGCGGCGACGACCACGAACTGCCCGACGAGTACCCAGCTCGATCGCCCGAAACCACCGAAGAGCCAGATGGTGGCCGAATGGAATGTGAATGGATCGGCCACAACGAGCAGCGCAGAGGTCAACGCCGCAGAAAACGCACCGACCACCACACCAGCGAGCAGGAGCACGCGCGGATCGAGTCGTCGACCGGCGACCGCGCTGATCCGGTACACCAGGGCCATTGCCGTCAGCGAACCCACGGTCGCGCATCCGGCGATACTCCATCCGCTCGGCACACCGACCACAACCGCAACCACAGCGCCCAGCGATGCTCCACCGGAGAGTCCCAACAACCATGGTTCTGCCAGCGGGTTGCGCAGCAGCGCCTGCAGGGATGCGCCCGCGACCGCAAGTGTGCCGCCGACGCAGAACGCCAGGAAGACCCGCGGCAGTCGAAGCTCGCGAACGATGATCGCACTGGGTGCGCTGCCATCGCGCAGTGCTGCCCACACTTCGCCTGGCGAGAGCGAAACGGCACCAAGCACCATGCCGAGCACACACGCGCCAATTGCCGCGACCACCAAGGTCGGGAGGGCGAAGCGCGAACGACTGGGGAGTAGTGCCAATGAAAAGCCCGTCTCTCCTGGAGGACAGACGGGCGGGGCGGCGACAAATCGCATGATCCGCAGCGACTCGACACGACCACGCCACCGTTCCCTCCCCCGAGGGTGTGCTGGTGGCGCGAACGGAGAGGTCTCCTGGCTTCGGGCGCCGTCGCCCGCCTTCCCGGGTGAACCCAGTGGCATGGTGAGCGACGACAAGACTGCCCGTTACAGTGGCGGGGCCGCGCCGGTCTTTCACCGGACTTCCGAGCGTCCCCATTCGCTGACGAAAATCAATTGTATGGCGAAGCTATGAATGCGAACGCGCTATCGCAAGGCCCGCAGCGTCACACCAATAAGGACCACCGCCATCACGCCGATCAACACCGGAACGAGCCATCCGGGCGTCCCCGCGCTGGCAACGACGAGTACCACCGCCTCACCGGCGGTCATGCTCCCCTGCCACCTGGCATACGGCTTCTTGTCGATCACCGTATCAGAGCGAGTGAACGCGCCACGCACCCGCAGCGATTTGTCGGCGCTG
>JANYCP010000119.1 GCA_025360265.1 Gemmatimonadota bacterium | reverse complement strand
CCTTCAACAACGTGATTGTTCGTGACGACGATCCCGTCAGCGCGGATAATGAATCCGGTGCCGAATCCCTGCGGGGCATCCGGGGTCTGGCCGTAGAACAGGTCAAACTGCGATGGGCGCGGTGCCGGAAGCGTGACATGTATCGACACGACAGCTGGGGCGGCCTTCGCCGTGGCGCTGACGATCGCCGTCTGACGCGATGCGTCGATCGTTCGCGACGGCGCGGGGCGGGGTGCCGGTGGTGCGCTCTGCTGGGCGTTGACGTCATGGGGTCGGCTACACGCGGCGAGGACCAGCGACATCAGCGCGTACGCGGTACGGTGGATCACCATGCTGCCTGCTCGGTTAGAAATACGTTCTCGGGGTAGCGGGCCGACACAAAGCTCAGTCCTGCCGCCGGCGCCGGTGCGCTGGTGTCGCTGTTGTCACGGCGTTCGAGCAATCGCGCGATGTCCGATTCCGGGCGGCGATTCAGTCCGATGTCGACCATCGTACCGACCAGCATGCGCACCATGTGGTGCAGGAAGCGGTTGGCGGCCACAGTGAAACGGAGGCGACCAGGGACGCTGTCATCCCACTGCGCCTCCTGAATCGTGCAATCGTAGTGCGGCTTCGGTTCACCCACGGCGGCAAATGCCCGAAAGTCGTGCTCGCCGGCGAGCATGTCTGCAGCACGTTGCATCGCGTCTCTCGCGAGCGCGCGACCAAGCGGCCAAGACGTGCGTGATCGATTCGGGGAGCGGGCGGCAGCATCGACGCCGATGTCGTAGCGATAGCGGCGCTCGAGCGCCGAGCGTCGGGCATCGGTTCCGGGAACCACGGCTCGGACTTCGCGCACCGCGATCTCTCTGGGGAGGACTGCGTTCATGGCTCGCAGCAATTCGCTGCAGGTCCAGCGGGGCGGCATCGTAACACTGACTGGCATGGCAAGCGCGTGGACTCCAGCATCGGTCCTGCCAGCCGCCACCGCCTTGCAGCTCTGGCCAGCGAGCTCGCTGAGCGCGCCTTCGACAACCATCTGCACCGATCGCCCTTGCGACTGCCGTTGCCAGCCGCAGAAGTCGGTGCCGTCGTACTCCAGGAACAACAGCAATGCGCGCTCCATGAAGTCGCGAAAAATAGTCCGGATTGACCCTCGCGGCAACCTGCGTAAACCGTTGTGAATGTTGACAAAAGCGCGCTGCCACCCGTACGCTTGGCCGCACTGATGATACCGATCAATCCGCCGCCAGAGTCACCCCATTCTGCCCTCCAGAGCGCCTTGGATGATCTCGCCGCCGGCACGCCACTCGGCGAGATCCAGGTTGGCGCGGCCGTCGCCGAAATGGTGAGCGGATCGGCGCAGGCGCCGCTGGTTGCGGCGTTCCTGATGGCGCTGCGGGAAAAGGGTGAATCCGACGTGGACATCGCCGGTGCGGTCCGTGCGCTCAAGGCCGCGATGCTGACGGTCGGGCATGCCACGCCGCATCTGCTGGTGGACACCTGCGGCACCGGCGGCGGCCGGGTCACCACCGTGAATCTCTCGACCGCAGCGGCATTTGTCGCGGCGGGTGCGGGCGTGCCAATCGCCAAGCACGGCAATCGCAGCTATTCATCGCGCTCCGGCTCCGCCGATGTGCTCGAAGCACTCGGCGTCAGTATCGATCTGGACGCTGCGCACGCGAGCCGCGTGTTGGCCGACATCGGCATTGCCTTCCTGTTTGCACCGAACTTCCATCCGGCGATGCGTCACGTCGCGCCAGTTCGCCGCGAGCTCAAGGTCGCGACGCTGATGAACCTGGTTGGCCCGCTGGCGAATCCTGCCGGTGCAGTGCGACAGGTGGTCGGCGTTGGCGATCCCGCCCGCGCTCCGATGATGGCAGGAGCTCTCGCGCGACTTGGGGCCACGCATGCACTCGTCGTGCATGCGACCATCGGCATGGACGAGTTCTCTCCGGTTGGGCCCACGCAGATATGGGAAGTGCACGAAGGCAAGGTGCGCGAATGGCAATTCGATCCCGGAAAGACGTCGCTGTCATCGCATACACTCGATGGGCTGGAGGGCGGCGAACCCGCGGAAAACGCGGCGAAACTGGCGGCGCTGCTCGAACGGCCATCACGAGCGGCGCCGGCATTGCGAGCGGCCGTGCTGCTCAATGCCGCGGCGGCGATCTATGTGTCGGGGCGGGTGGGTACCATGGGTGCAGCGATTGATGCGGCAGTCGATGCGCTGGAATCGGGTCGGGCGATGGAGAAACTGGAAGCGTTGCGTGCGAGCACGCCGTCGCGTTAGTGACGGGCCGCCGGGACTCGAAACGCGGGAGGCTCTAATTCTCTCGTTACGAATTCCGGAAGCCCTTCACTTTAGTACTTTCGAATCACTCCCACTACGACACCTTGAATCAGTACATCACGTTCCTGATAACGGAGCGGTTGCATCGTGGTGTTTGCCGGTTGCAGTCGGATCCAGCCGCCCGGCTCGCGATAGAATCGCTTGACGGTGGCTTCGGCCCCATTGACCAGGGCAATAACCATCTCGCCGTTATCAGCCGATTCACGACCATTCACCACGACCAGGTCGCCGTCACGGATCTGCTCATCAATCATCGATTCACCACGGACGCGAAGTGCGTAGTTTGGTCCGCGTCGCGGCAGCATGACATCGGGCACCTGGACGACTTCACCGCTCATCATCGACTCAATCGGGAATCCGGCGGCAACCAGGCCAAGCAGCGGGATATCCGTTGCACCAGTGCTTCCCCGAGGCGGCAGAACTTCGATCGCGCGGCTCTCGTTGTAGCCTCGACGGATGTACCCTTTGCGCTCGAGATTGCTAAGGTGCTCGTGCACCGTGGCGAGCGACTGATAGCCAAAATGCTCGGCGATTTCCTCGAAGCTCGGCGCGAAGCCGTTCTTTTCGATCGCCGAGGTGACGTAGTCGAGGATTTCGTGTTGCTTTCGGGTGAGCGGCACGGCAAGCTCCCGTAGAATTGGCGAATAGATCCCGAACCGAAGATACCCGAAGGGACACCGAAGAGCAATGCCCACGCTCCAACAGATCCTGGACGCCACCCGAGCCACGCTCCCCGACCTGCGCCCCGGCCGGGCAGCGCTGGAGCGGGCGGCGGCGGCGCGCGCCGCCGCACCTTCCTTTGTTACGGGGCTCCGGCGTAGCAAGGTCGGGCTGATCGCCGAGGTCAAGCGGCGATCGCCTTCGGCCGGCGCCATTAACGAAGGGCTCGATCCGGTCGAGCTGGCCGGCGCCTATGCCGCGGGTGGCGCAGCAGCGATCTCGGTGCTCACCGACGGCCCGTTCTTTGGCGGCTCGATCACCGACCTTGAGGCGGTCGTGTCGGCGGTGACGGTGCCGGTACTGCGCAAGGACTTCATACTCGATGAACTCCAGTTGCTTCAGGCGCGGGCGGCGGGTGCATCGGCCGCCCTATTGATTGTCCGTGCGCTTGAGCAGTCGGTGTTGGTGCGGCTGCACCGATTTGCGACAGAGATCGGGTTGACTGCACTCGTCGAGACGCACAATCGGGATGAGATCGGCCGTGCCGCGGACGCCGGGGCCAGTGTCATCGGCGTGAATGCCCGCGAC
>JANYCP010000098.1 GCA_025360265.1 Gemmatimonadota bacterium | reverse complement strand
CGCATCGTTGGCGGGATCCAGCTCACCGATCGGCCCGTGCCCCTGCATGGCCGGCCCATTCGCCAGCCGACTGAGTGTCACCAAACGGGTCGAGCCATCGCGGAGCTGTAACCGGTAGTCGGCTCCCGTTGCAGAGCGCGCCAGGCCCATCGCGTTCAGGAACGCAGGTGATTCGAACAGAACAGAGGCGCCACGATCGCGCCACGCCGGAATGCCGCCGCGCAACGTCCTCGCACTGTCGCGCAACCGCGCAATCGGAACGCCATCAATCGCAACCAGTCGCGCGCCAAGCAGATCGGCATGCTCCGCGACCGCACGCACAACGTAGAAGTCTTCGCCGAACACGGTGAAGCGCACACCGACGCGCGCAAACTCCGGCGCAGATCCGGGACTCAGCAGTGCGGTGTGCCCGTTGTCTGCGAGGGCAACAATCTGGGAAAGCGACATCACGAATTTCGCGTCCGAAATTGAACCGATGCTGGCGCGGAGTGCAGCGACTCGACGCTCCGCCTCAATGCGCGCCGCCGGTGTGTACGCATGGTCCACCACCAGGAAACTGCGCTCGAAGGCAGCGAGATCCTCTCGTTGCGCCACGGGATCGATGGCGCGGTTCGCCGCCAGCAGAAGGAATGCGCAGCACACGACGCTGCCGGCACGCAGGGCGAAACGCCCGTTTCGATCATGAAACATCTCAACTCCCGGATGCTGGCAAAGCCCCGAGCAGGGGCGGAGTACGCGTCTGGATTGGACGCGAGCGGAGACACCGAGGTTGCCGCCGACCGTCGCCGAGATGTCAACGAACGGTCAGGCGCCCACGATCCGGATTAGAGCCCGAACTGCCGAAGGTGATGATCGACGTGCTTGAACGCCCAGCGGTGCCAGGCACCAAGCGACATCTTCCCGAATCGGAAATGGGTCTGCGAAACCGCATCAGCAGGCGCGACCGCCAGCGCTCGAAGCCCGGCAACGACCCGCGCGCGGTCCTGCTCGAAATCACCCGGACGCGTCCCTTCCTTCTTGGGGTTGACCCCCGGCCGCGTCTCCACACCCTTGGGGAATGGTATCGGCGAATAGAGCAGGAGCAGCTTGGCTGGCAACGGCAGGGGCTTGCCCGGCGCACCACCCGGCGGCTTCCGCCGTCCGAGCACGCCATCGCCCGCATCGCCAAGGTGGCAAAGCATTTCGGCGGGGCTCATCGTCCCCCATCGACGATCGGTGGCGGGCGTGAGGCGACCCAGGCGCTGGAGCAGTTGATCAAGCGAACGGGCGTTGCTGATCGTCGGCACGAGGAGGGCTCCGGGCAACGGTGATGGACGGGATGGGAATGTAGCGCACCGCGCGGCCCACTTGCGCCTGGCGGTGGTATGCGGAGATTCAGCGTTACCGATGCCAAAACTCTGCCAGCTCCTATCCGTGCTCTCGGTGCTTGCCGCTCCACTCGCAGCGCAGCAACACTATCAGCGGCAATCGGGCGTCGACGTCCAGCACTACCTGTGGGCCGTCACGTTGAGTGATTCCTCGGACGAGATTTCCGGTGACGCGACCATCACGGTGAAGTTCACCGAGGCTGGACTACGGTCAGTCTTCTTCGATCTCGCCAACAAGGGAACATCTGGTCGCCGCGGCATGATGGCGACGAGCACCACCGTCGACAGTGTCACCGCCCCATTCACTCACACTGCCAATCGCGTCACGATTACGCTCGCTGCAGCGACGCGCGTCGGCGACATCCATCGATTCGTCATTCGCTATCACGGCTTTCCCAATGACAGCGTTGCCCCTGGTGGTCGTGGCGGTGGCGGCGCCGGGCTCTGGATCGGGAAAAATCAGTTTGGCGAAAGAGCGTTCTTCTCGCGCAACTGGCCCGACGCAGCACACACCTGGCTGCCGTGTATCGATCACCCATCGGACAAGGCCACCAGCGAATTCGTGGTCAACGCACCCGAGCGCTACGGCGTCGTGGCCAACGGCCTGCTGCAGGAAGAGATCTCGCAGGGGAACGGCCGGAAGGTCACGCATTGGAAGCAATCGATTCCGATCGCGATGTGGCTCAACAACATCGGTGTCGAGCAGTTCGGCGTGCATTACGCCGGCCTGGTAAAGGGCGTGCCGCTGCAGACCTGGGCACCACACCAGTCCATCGACAATGCCGTGGCATCACTCGAACTCGCAGCCCGCCAGTCGATTGAATTCTTCAGTGAACACGTCGGCCCATACGCGTACGAAAAGATGGCGAGCGTGGCGGCAGCCGGTGGTGGTGGCGGCATGGAGCACGCCAGCGCGATCTTCTACGGCGAAACGTCGGCAAACGGGAAACCGGCGACCGGGCTCGTGGCGCATGAGACGGCGCATCAGTGGTTTGGCGATGCCGTCACCGAAGAGGAATGGGATGACGTCTGGCTCAGCGAAGGCTTCGCCACCTACTTCGCGCACCTCTTCACCGAGCACTTCTCCGGGCGCGACGCCTTCCTCGCCGGCATTGCCGGCACGCGTCGCAGTGCGCTTGCCGCTGAGAAATCGCAGAAGAAACCACTGGTGCACCAGAACGCAGCTGGCACCGGCCCAGACCTGACTGGACTGCAATACCAGAAGGGTGGCATGGTGCTGCAGACGCTGCGTGGCGAAATCGGCACCGACAATTTCTGGAAAGGAATTCAGCGGTACTACGCCCGCCACATGAACGGCAGCGCCACGAGCGACGAACTCCGTCGCGACATGGAAGTCGCGTCAGGACGCGACCTGTCGTGGTTCTTCAC
>JANYCP010000096.1 GCA_025360265.1 Gemmatimonadota bacterium | reverse complement strand
GCGGCCGGCGGATAATGTGTCGTAGTGAAAAATCGATCGACTCGGCTGCCCACTGGCACGTCAACATCGACGTTGACGCTGGTCAGCGTCGAGGTCTGCCCATGTGCGCCAAAGTGGATCGGCGTGCCATCCGCTTGCATCATCAGCGTGTCGTGTACCGACACGTTGCTGCCGAGATAACGAAACGCCCATTCCGCCACCAGCGTACCCGCAGGTCCCTTGGTTCGCGTCCACGTCTCCGCACCAACTACATGCTGGAGCTTGTAGATCGTGAACTGCCCGGAGTCGCCTGGAGTCGCCTGGGCGCTCGCAGGCGACCCGGACACGACTGCAGCAAGCAGCGCAAACGCAAACAAAGCGCGCATCATCCTCTCCTAGTGCTTCGGTTTGACCCTTGGCGCGCCCTTGCCGGTGATCGCCTCGACCTCGGCGATGGTGCGGGGTGAGGCGCACGACAGACAGTCCACGCCCGTCGGCGTCACCAGAAAGTCATCCTCGATCCGCGTACCGATTCCACTGTACTTGGGCATCATCTTCTTCAGTCGCTCGCGGAATGCCGCGTTCGCCGGAACATCAGCCACCATATCGAGCGTGCTCGGACGCACGTAGAGTCCTGGTTCGATTGTGAACACGCTGTTAACCACCAGCGCGCCATTCTCGGTGTAGTTCGGGTCATGCACGTTCAACCCGATTCCATGGCTGAGGCCGTGGAAATAGAAGAGTCGCAACTGGCTCTGAGTTCCAGCGCCAACACCCGCCGCTCCGCCGCGTCCGCCACCACCACCAGTCGGCACGTACGTCGCGCCCATCGAGTCCACCAAGCCCGCCTTGACAAGTCCGCGCCACAAGGCCGAATCCGCTGCCGCATTGAGCTCCGTCATCCGGGCGCCTGGCTTCACCAGCTTTGCCGCCGCGGTTTGCGCCGCGAGCACGGCACTGTAAATGATCTTCTGCTCTGGTGAGAATTTTCCATTGACGGGAAAGGTGCGCGTCACGTCGGCGGAGTATCCCTTGTAATCAGTTGCCGCATCAATCACCACGACGTCGCCAGGCTTCGACACGGAAGTGTCGGCGCTGTAGTGCAAGTACGTCGAATTGGCTCCCGCGCCCACGATGGATGGATAACCGAGTCGCTCACCACCTGCGGTGAGGAATGCGCCCTCGACTTGCCCGCGCAATTCGTACTCCGACACTCCCGGATATGCATATCGCATCGCAGCGATGTGGCCGAGAGTGGAAATCTGTGCCGCACGACGGATCAGCGCGATCTCTGCGTCAGTCTTCTTGGCGCGAGCCTGGCTCATCGCACGAGTGATCGCAGCTAATTCGTTTTCTGGCGGCGCCGCGGCGGTCGCCCCAGCACCGCGCGCACCACCGATCGCCACGATTGTCGCCGCACCGCGTCCGATACGGCCACCGCCGATCACACCACTGTCGCCCACCACAGATTTCAGTTGCGTGGAGAGTCCCGGCCATCCAGCGTCCTGGGCCAGCAGATACACCTTGGAGTGGGTCGCGTCGAGCGTGTCGAGCAGCGCCCGCAGCGACGCCGAGGGCAACGAGGGCATTCCCGTGATTGCGGTGGCTTCAACCGGCCCGATCTGGTCCCCTTCCCACGCGTACGCCGGCTTGGCCGGCACGATGATGCGCTGACCGGTTACCGCTCCCTTGCGCCACATGACCAGTGCTGACCCGGGCTGCAAGATTCCGGTGAGTGCCTGGAAATTCTGTGACTGGATAAACGTCTGGTCCTCTCGCGGCGGCGCCACCGTACCTTCAACGAAGATGATTCCGTCATGCGTCATCGCGTCAAGCACAGCCTGGCGCTTCGCGGCGTGATCCGCCATTGGAAGCTGCGCGGGTGCAGCGGTCGCGACGAAAAGAGTGCTGAAGAGAACAAGGCGAATGCGCATCGGTTCCTCGTGAGTCGTTGGTCAGCTAGCGCGCTGCAATAATTCCTTCACAGTCCACGGCAGCTTGCGTGATGGCGTAGCGGCTCGGACTCGCGCTACAGTTTCTGAGGTAATCGGTGGAGCCTTGTTCCCCCACGATCGGCGCACGAATGAAAGCACCGACGCAATCTGCTCGTCGCTGAAGGCTCCGCCCCAGGTCGGCATCGCGCCGTTGAACACCTCGCCCTGCACCTCAACATCGCCCGTGAGTCCGTGCAGAACGATCCGAACCAGCCGCGTCTCGTTGCCGGTGACCCACTCGCTACCGGCCAGCGGTGGAATCTTGCCTTCGGTGCCGAGTCCGGTCACGAGGTGACATGCGGCACAGGTGACGGCGAAGATCTTTGCGCCATCGGCACCCACCGGAATGGCCGCCGCCGGAGCAGCTGCAGCAGCTTGGCCCAGCACTGGCGCAGCCAGATGCACCGAACAGGCAACCGCAAGCCAGACGGATCGCCGCATCAATTCTTTTTCTTGCAGGCAGTCGGATCTGACTTCACGAAGTACGGACGATACCCCGGATCCTTCGGATCCATGCACCCCATCAAGTTGACGATCTCCACCTTGCGAAAATCTATCGGCGCCGTCTCAGCCTGCAGCGCGATGAATCCTTCACGCAGGGGCTTCCCCTCAATCAATACGCCGGGATTGGTGTGATTGGCATTGCCACCACCCATCTGCGGCTTGGAATACGCGAGCACGGTGTCGCCGTTGACGATGTGACGGATGATCGAGTCGCCGAGCACCAACCCCTCGACCCGCACCCATTGATCTCCGTCGTATGTCTGCGAAAGTGATGTGATGCAATGCGTCGTGACGCGCTTGCCGCCCATCTCGACATCGGTGCCCGGCGTGCAAAGGGAGCCGTTTGGTCGCTTCCCCTGCCCCAGTCCGCCAAGCAACTGCAGCTCCATCGAGATCGGGAAATCCTGATCGAGCCCCATGCTCGCGGCCGATTGCGAATGAATCATGACACCATTGTTGCGAACGGCCCAGCCAAGCGACTCAGCTCCTTTCGCTTGTTCGCCGACGAAACGGTATTCGACCGCGATCAGGTAGTACGAATAGGACTGCTGGGTGAAGAGGTGACCGAATTCATCCTTGAACGGCGCCTTCCACTGATCGTAGCGAAGCTTGAGCAACCCATCCTCGACCCGGAAGGAGTTGTTGAAGTTTTCGCCCACGGGATGCCCGGTGAACTTGACGTCCCAGCCACCAAGATCCTTGCCGTTGAACAGCTGCACCCAATCCATCGCCACCGGCAATGTCGGTGCCGGACGCTTGTCCCAGGCATCGAGTCGCTCCTTGTACTGCGCCTCCAGCCGCATGATGACGATGGCATCCACCAGGCGCGGTGCGAACAGTGGCTCACTCCATGCCGCATCAAGCACCGGGCGCACCTTTGCGGCAACATCCGCTGGCGTGCGCGCCGTCCGAACGCTCTGGATCAGCACGGCAAACGCCAGCGTGCGTTCCGCTGGCGTACCGTTGCGGGTGAGGCCGATGAAGTTGTCGAGCTCCGTTTGCCGCTTCCGATCACCCACGTACCTGCGCCACGCCACCTCAACGTCGTTCGTGCTTACTGGGGCGCCGCTCACGGGAGCAGGATTCACGAGCGACATCACGCCAGTGACGTATTCAAAGGTGCCACGGCCGCCCACCTGCGCGATACTGTTGAGCAGCTTGCCGCGCACGGCGGAGTCGAGCTTGGTATCGAG